>JAISDM010000206.1 GCA_031264885.1 Peptococcaceae bacterium
CTCGAGTTCTCGAAGTGATCGGGATGGGTCACATTTCTCACGATGTCATTTCTCCAGGTCGTCCCGCCGATGGACGAGCCGGTGATCCAATGCAGGGGCTTCTTGTACTTCCTGCATAAATCCGCGACCTTGCAGATCTCCTCTAATCGCTCATCCCATGAAACCAATTTCTTTCGGATGTTCCGGTCTCTCGGGAAGCCCTCGCCGATGCCGGCGTACAGCCCCGTGGACAGCAGTTCGTCCAGTTCTTTGACTGCGTTGTCGATGTTCCACGCCTCTTCCCCGGCGGCTTCCTTGCGCTGCGTTTCGACATCCGCGCACAGCGCGACGAATCTGTCGGGATGCCGTTTCACCATCTGCTGAATGAGTTGGTTCTTGTCGACCCCGTGCGCGTAATGTCCCCCGTGGGATTTAAGTACGCAGACGTCAACGCCGTATCTGTCCATATGATAAAGCAGCATTGACTCCGGGTCGTCTCCCGGATATACCGAAGTGCCGGGCTGTGGGATCACATGATTGTCCACCGTAAAGATTCCTCTTGCCAAACCCATTTTTGTCCCTCCTATTTGCTGTTGAAACTCTCCTGCTAATTGTGGAATAATATTAAACTACCGCGTTGGGCCAAATCTACATGGATATCTACAAAATTCCGCTAAGGTTGTTGTGGATTTTCACAAATAATCGAAGATTCCGGCTTACGCGAGCGCGAACTTTGGAGTTTTGTGATAATTTACAACATTCGTTCTCGATTTTTGTAAATACACATGTAGATTTAGCCGGTATTGAGGAGTAACATGATGTCCATGCGTAACTGGCCGCGGTTCCATACGCGGCACAGTGCTTTCTTTTTGATGTACACGGTGAAAATATGATTTGAGAGGACATTCATAATTATGGTAAAAAACAACTTGCTTGAGGGCATGAAGGTGCTGGACCTGACCCGGGTGCTGGCGGGGCCGTATGCCGCGATGATGCTTGCCGACATGGGCGCGGAGGTACTCAAGATCGAGATGCCCGGCGTGGGCGACGATTCGCGCCAGAACGCGCCCGTCGTAGGCGGCGGCGAGAGCGCGTATTTCATCAATCTGAACCGGAATAAAAGGGGCATTACGCTCAATCTGAAATCGGAGAAAGGCAAGGAAATCTTCCGTAAGCTTGTTTCGGAGTACGATGTGGTCATCGAGAACTATCGACCGGGCGTGATGGAGAAATTGGGCCTAGGCTACGAAGACTTAAAAAAGGTGAATTCCGGCGTGATTTACGCGGCAATCTCCGGATTCGGGCACTACGGGCCGTATTCCCAGCGGGCGGGTTATGACATCATCGCGCAGGCCATGAGCGGCCTGATGAGTACCTCGGGATGGCCCGGCGGGCCGCCTACGCGGACGGGAACGGCAATCGGCGATGTGGTGGCGGGTTTGAGCTGCTGCATTGGCATACTGGCCGCGTATACCAATAAGCTGAAAACCGGCGCCGGCGAGAAAGTGGATATTGCGCTGGTAGACTCCCTGGTGTCGGCCCTTGAGATTATCAATATCATCTATCTATGTACCGGAAGGATACCGCAGCGCATCGGCAACCGTTATGAGGCGATCTATCCCTACGACTCGTTTAAAGCGGCGGACGGAGACGTGATCATCGCTTGCGGCAATGATAAACTGTTCGGCCTGCTCAAGAATTATTTGCAGACGCCTGAGTTTGAGGATCCTGATTTTGGCAGCAACATCGACCGTGTGAAGAATCACGCGAAGCTGAAGCTGCTGGTGGAGAAATGGACCGTAGAGCATTCGGTGGATGAGATTGTCGGGATACTTCTCGGGCTGGGCATTCCGGCCGCGCCGATCAATACGATCGACCGGGTCGTCAGCGATCCCCACATCGCCGGCGCGCGCGAGATGTTTATCGACTGTGAGCATCCCACGGCAGGCAAACTGAAGATCGCCGGCTCTCATCTGAAATTTGAGCGGCACAAATTCGGTGTGTACCGTCCGGCGCCGTTGTTGAGCGAGCATACGGACGAAGTGCTGAAGAGCCTCGGCTACAGCCAGACCGACTGCGCGAAATTCAGAGAAGAAGGGATCGTTTAGATGGGCGGCGCGGCAGGCCAAAGCGGATTCGCGTCTCAGATTCAGGAAGTGGGCCCGCGCGACGGCTTCCAAATTATAGAGCGGTTCATCCCCACGGAGATCAAGCTTGAGACGATCGACCTTCTGGTGAAGGCCGGGCTGTCCAAGATCCAGATCACGTCCTTTGTCAGTCCCAAGGCGGTTCCTCAGATGAGCGACGCGGCGGAGGTCACGCGCGTTTGTCTTGAGCGTTACCCCGATTCGCTGTTGTTCGCGCTTGTCCCCAACCTGCGCGGCGCGCGCGGCGCGGTGGAGGCGGGACTCAGAGAGGTGGCGGTGGTGCTGTCCCTAAGCGAGTCCCATAATAAGGCAAACGTAGGGAAGTCTGTGGCGGAGAGCGTTGAGGAAACAAAACGGATTCGGGAGACCTTCCCGGATCTGAGGATCGCGCAGGATATCGCCACGGCGTTCGGCTGTCCCTTTGAGGGGAAGATGGAGCTTCCGCCTCTGATGGAGCTGATTCACCAATTAAGCGATATCGGTATCGGTGAGTTTACGCTGTGCGATACCGTCGGCACGGCCCATCCAACGCAGGTCAAAACGGTGTTTGAGACAGTCGGAGCGGCCTTTCCCGGCGCCGTTTTTAACGTTCATATTCACGATACGCGGAACATGGGCATGCTCAACACCTATATCGCCATGAAGCATGGCGCGAAGGGGCTGCAAAGCTCGGCCGGCGGTCTGGGCGGATGTCCGTTCGCGCCCGGCGCCTCGGGCAACACGGCGACGGAGGATCTGGTCTACATGCTCCGCGAGGAAGGATTCGACACCGGCGTGGATTTTGGCCGGCTCCTGGACGCGGCGCGGTTTTTGAAACGGCATGTACAAGGGAACTACAGCGGTCACCATATTATGATTGAGGAACAAGAATAAATAACTTGAAAGGCGGAATAGCAATGCGAATAGGATTTATCGGACTTGGAGCCATGGGGCGGCCCATGGCGAAGAACCTGCTGAAAGCCGGACACAGTCTGACAGTGTACGACGTGGTCCCGGCGGCGGCGGAGGCTCTGGCGGCGGAAGGCGCGCAGACCGCGGATTCCCTCGCGAAGGTGGCGGCGTCCGGCGAAGTGGTCATCACCATGCTGCCGGGGGACAAACAAATCAAACAAGTGCTGCTGAGCGATGAATTTACGGCAAATTTGAAGCCGGGAACCGTGATCTTGGATATGACCTCCTGCGCTCCCGACAGCATCGTCGAGGTCGAAGGCTTCTACAAACCGAAGGGCATCATGGTGGCGGACGCGCCTGTGAGCGGCAATGTGGAGGGCGCAGTCGCCGGAACGTTATCCATTTTTGCCGCCGGCGACGACGCCGCCTTAAAAAAAGTCTGGCCGCTTTTGGAGGTGATGGGCAAGCAGCTGTTTTCGCTGGGCGCCTGCGGCACGGGCAAGGCGTTCAAGAACCTCAACAATCTCCTGTCTATCTCAAACCTCGTCATTATAAGCGAAATGTTCCACGTCGCCCAAAAACGCGGTTATGACATGGACAGCCTGTACGATATGATTTGCGCGAGCACGGGCATGTCCATGTCGTTCAAAAACCGCTTCAAGCGAATGGTGGACGACAACTACGACAACGGATTCAAGCTTTCGCTGGCGCGTAAGGACTACGCGAACGCGCTGGCGATGGGCGAAGGCGTTCCGATGCCCGTGTGCAAGCTTATCAACGACCTGCTCCTTGCCAATTCGAAGCATGACGACGTGGACATGGCGGTCATATGCAAGTTGTTCGAAGGGGCATAAGCCGGCTAAACCGGCGCCGACGCCGGCACATCAACTAGGGAGGTCAAACATATGGCGGATAAAATCCTTTCGGATAAATTACGGGGAAAAACACATGAATACCGCAGACTCATATTGCAATTATGCAACAAGGCGAAGGGTCTGCACATCGGAGGAGATCTGTCCTCCGCGGAGATTTTGGTCAGCCTGTTTCAGCATCAGCTGAACATAGATCCCAAGCGCCCCGATTGGGACGGGCGCGACCGGTTTATCCTGAGCAAGGGGCACGGCGGCGCGGCTCTGTATCTTGTGATGGCGCAGCGCGGCTATATGGAAATGGAGGAACTGTTCAATACCTATAAGCAGCACGAAACCCGCTTCGGCATGCATCCCTGCAAGGAGCTGTTCCCGGCGCTGGATTCCTCCTCCGGCTCGCTGGGACACGGCCTTCCCATCGCGGCGGGAATGGCCCTCGCGGCCAAAATGGACGGGAAGAAACACCGCGTCTACTGTCTGATCGGCGACGGCGAGATGAACGAGGGTTCGGTATGGGAGGCGGCAATGGCGGCCGCGCAGCTCAAACTCGGCAATCTCGTGGCCATTGTAGACGTCAACCGCATGTGTCTCGACGGTTTTACCGAAGAGATCATGAATGTGGAGCCGGTGACAGACAAGTGGAAAGCCTTCAATTGGAATCTCGCCGAGATTGACGGCAACGATATCGGACAGATACTCGACGCCTTTGATCACTTGCCTGCCGCCGGCGGCGGCAAGCCTACCGTCATCGTCGCGCGTACCGTGAAAGGGAAAGGCGTGTCCTTCCTCCAGAACGAGCCCGCGGCGCATCATACCTCGATAAACGACGATCAACTCAAAGCGGCCCTGGCCGAAGTCGACGCGGCGTATGAAAGCGCGAAAGGAGGGAAAAACGCGTGAAACTGTTAGATCCTAACGAGAAAGTGCTTGGCAACGCCATGCCCGTCTGGCATGACAGCTTTGGCGAATTGGTGCGGAGTCATCCGGATATCGTGGCGCTCACCGCCGACTTGTCCCGGTCGGTCTGCACCGAAAAGGCGCGTGTGGACACCCCCGAACGTTATTTTAACATAGGGATCGCGGAACAAGACATGGTAGGCATCGCCGCCGGACTGGCGCTCAGCGGCAAGACCGTATACTGCGCCACGATCGCGCCCTTCGCGACGATGCGCGCCTGCGAGCAGTTCCGCACCGACGTGTGCTATATGAATCTGAACGTCCGCATGGTGGGCAAGTACGGCGGCATCACAAACTCGGGCCCCACCCATTCGGGCTTGGAGGACGCGGGCATCGTCCGGGGTATGGCCAACAGCTGCGTCGTGTGTCCGTCCGACGTGGGCATGATCCCCAAAATGTTCGAGGCTTCCTATCATTATCAGGGCCCCATGTACATACGGATGGCTTCCGGCTCCAACGAAGGGTATATCTACGATGAGGATTATCAGCTGGAGATAGGCAAGGCGCTGATCGCCAGGGAAGGCGGCGACGCCACCGTCATCTCCTTCGGCATGGTACTGCGCAGCGCGGTCGAGGCCGCGAATCAGCTAGCGAGCGAGGGTATAAACGTCGGCATAGTGGATATGCACACGCTGAAACCCCTGGATAAAGAGGCGGTATTGCGCGCGGCCCGCGCCACAAAGCGGATCGTCACGGTGGAAGACCACTCCGTCTACAACGGCCTCGGCAGCGCCGTGGCTGAGGTGCTGGCGGAAAGCGGCG
>JAISDM010000019.1 GCA_031264885.1 Peptococcaceae bacterium
TGTAACGCTCTACCAAACTGTACGGCGTCAGACACAGCCATTAGATCTCGAATGCCGCATATTTAGGTATTGTTCATTTGATATGTGTCACAGTTCGCGGCTGCGCAAGCCGCCTCAATATCCGCGTCCGCGGCATCCAGGCGGGCATATCGTGAGGGTTGGCGGCGGAAACCCACTCCCGTATGGATTGCGGCCTGCGTCGGTATCCTTCCCCTGTGGTATATCGGGTCACATAGAGCGGATCGACATAGTGTGTATCGCTTTTTGGTTCGCAGCTCGTACATTACGCGGTGCTGTGGCATATAACGCGCGCTTCGCGGTCGGACGCGTCAATATTACAAACGCGAACCGACGAGGAAGATGTCGGTGTTTTCATTGTCATAATTGCGATACTCACTCCGCTAAAAATTCAATCAGCCTAAATTTGTCATTCTTGGTTAATTTCCCGATTGGTGGCAGGGATATATGCGCTATCGGCACTTTGACAGACGTTATCGTGTCGATGTAGGACAACTTAGTAAGTCCCGTCTCTTGCCAGTCCAGTATTTCGAGATATTGCGCTTTTACCGCTTCGCTTTTGCTGTCAAACCGCGACGTTATGCGGAACGCCGCCGCATAGTCATCCTCTTTCGCAAGCAATAGAACCGGGCGGCGTTTCCCTCCACTTTCCCACGAAACATACGCAACGCAAATGTCAAAAGGATCCATCAGCCGTTCATCAACCAATCGTGGATTTCGGGGTGTTTTTCCTTGTCAACGTAAAGGTTTCCACTTTCGTCAGATTCAAGCCGCACTTCGGGAATGTTCTTTTTGCGTATGACTTCGATAAGTTGTTCGTCAAGAGTCAACGCCGCTTCGGGTTGAAATGGCAGACGACGTTCTTTGATTATTTGCCGGTAAAACATAGAAATAGCGGTAGTATGGTCTATTCCCATACTCTCCAAAATCCGCGCGGCGGTTTCTTTTACGCCTTTGTCAATTTTGACATTCAAGTATGCTTTCGCTGTAGCCATCTTTATCACCTCAACAGCATCATACCACAACATAACGCCATAGTCAACATGATAGCGTAATTGTTGGTCGTTTTTTAATTTCGGTTTTTGTTCGCGCATAAATTTTTTATTGACAAAACAAATAAAAAGTGCTATTTTTGAATAAATGAATAATATTGATTAAACGTTCATCCATTCATTGCGAGGAGGTTGTGTTATGAGAGACATCGAGCGAGAACAAGCCGCAATTAAAGAGAAGCTAATAGAAAGCTGCCGAATTTGTTGGAAAAAATACGGCTACAAAAAGACAAGTGTGTCGGAGCTTGCTTCTATGGTTGGCATCTCGACAGGAGCGTTTTATTCGCATTTTCCGTCAAAGGAAGTGCTGTTTGTCGAAACCCATAGTATTTTCATGAAAAAATTGTATGGAATATTAACAGAAAATATTCCTATGAATCCAACAAAACACGATTTAGCAGACAGATTTAAGCATTTCGTGGGCGAAGGGTTTGAGAATAAATGGATTTTTCTCCTGCGCGATGATTATGAAACATTTCTGCGAAAGATTCCAGAAGATTTATGGGAAAAGGATTCCCAAAAAGACTTGGCAAACATCGCGGAAGTTATACAACTGTACGGTCTTGTACCAAAAGTATCTATTGATGAAATATCGGCGGTACTAAACACGTTGTATATGTCTATCGACATTCCGGATGTAATTGGCGGATTGCAAAGGCGCGCATTAGAACTATTGATTGATTCCGCAATGGAAAAATTATTTGAATAGGAGTGTAGTTTAATGACCAACTCAAACTTAGCTGCAAATGCGCACAACTCTGAGGTACACACAGTGATGCAGCGCAGAACCGCGGGTGTATTGCTCATCGCCGGACCGGCTATATTCCTTCTGGCTGAGTTCATCGCTGCCGCCGCATGGACAGATCCGCCCTACAGCTACACATACCACTTCATCAGCAACCTCGGAGTTCATGGGCCATCAATGTTATTCGGACAATATATGTATTCACCACTATCATGGGTAATGAACGCCGGCTTTTTTTTATTTGGCGTCACAATCCTTGCCGGTATTGTGATGCTACATGGTCTGTCGAGTTGGCGCCGATGGGCAACGCTTGCCGCTGCAACTTTACTGGCAATAGGCGGTATCTTGTTGGCACTGTTTCCCGGTTCCGGTGAAGCTTTAGATAATGGCGCCGGTACATTCCACGCGATGGGTGCTTTCGCGGGATTCATCAGTGGTAACGTACTTGCAATCATACTCGGAAGCATGTGTCGCCGTATCGGACTCACTGTCGGAATGGGGAGATCGCTTATCACAGTTGGCGTAATTGGTCTACTTTCAACGGGACTCTATCTCATTATGATTGTATCTTCGGATGACATCGTCATTGGTATCGTTGGTCTAATAGAACGTGGCGCTACACACCCATTCCTAATCGGCCTCCTCTGTGTAGGAGTATCAATTGTGCGCGGCTATACCTTGGGTACGCCAAATAGATTATGAAGTCATTATACGGGAAGCCGTACCCGCGCCCAAAATCGACATGGAGAACATCGGGTGTGTGATGAGCGGCTCAATCACGCAGTCGTTAATCGGTATTGTGCCGAACAGCGGCAAGACGCTTGACGATTACATCAACAGGCGACCCTTGAAACGGTCGGCGGAAAAGGCATGTCTTTATCGAAGCTGTTGACAGCGGGCGTCCCTGTGCCGGACGGTTTTCATGTGACCACTGCCGCGTACCGGATTTTTGTTGAGGCAAACCGTATTCAGCCTCACATAAATAAGCTGCTGGACGGTATTGACGCCAACAATACCGGTCGGCTTGAAGATGTATCCGCGCGGATTGGGGCGCTTTTCCATGATGGAGAAATGCCGCGGGAGGTGGCGGCGGCCATCAAAACCGCTTACGCCGGATTGGGGAACATCGCGGTGGCTGTCCGTTCCTCCGCGACCGCCGAGGATCTGCCCGACGCCTCTTTTGCGGGCCAGCAGGAGACTTACCTGAACATACAAGGCGAGAATGAAGTCCTTGCCGCCGTGAAGCGGTGCTGGGTTTCCCTATTTTAAAGAGTTTGGCCGTACCGCTTATGAATTTGATTTTGCGTACCCCACGCCGCGGGAAACGCTTACGCCGGCCCTTGAATCCATAAAAACATTCGTGGAGGGAAAAGGGGAAAGTCCTTTTTTACGCCAAGCCGCGTTTGAAAAACGCGGAAAACAGGCGGAACAAGAGATCTTGCGGCACATACGAGGCCCGCGCAAAAAGCTGTTTTTGAAGCTGCTCCATTGGGCGCGGGAAACCGCCCCCACGCGCGAAGACGCGATCTATTGGATGGGAATGGGGCATCCGTTGATTCGCCGTATGTTTCGTGAAATCTCAGAGCGCCTCATAAGCGGCGGAGCTGTTTCACAGCCGGAGGATATTTACTGGCTCACCAAATCGGAATTGGAAGCGCTCATAGAGCGGCTGGATAAAAATATGCCTTTATCTGATATGAGCGGGGTGATACCCGCGCGAAAGACGGAATTGGAAAAACACCGGGGTTATGTATCGCCCTCCAAACTGCCGGGGAAAAGCGGGAAGACCCTGTCACGCGCACCACAGAAGCGGCGAGACGGGAGAATCGTGTTGACGGGCATTGGCGCCAGCGCCGGCGTTGTGACGGCGCCCGCCTGCGTACTGAACAGCCCGGCGGATTTTGAAAGATTCCAGCCGGGAAGCGTGCTGGTCGCCGTGACCACAACGCCTGCGTGGACGCCCTTGTTCGCCTCCGCGAGCGCGATTGTAACGGACATTGGCGGGCCTCTCAGCCATTCGAGCATTGTCGCCCGCGAATACGGCGTCCCCGCCGTCATGGCGGCGCATACCGCCACACGAACCATTCGGAGCGGACAAATGATAACGGTGGACGGATCGGCAGGGACGGTGACCCTCGGCGGCGCTTGATGAATGAGAAGCATTCGTAATTGGGTAATTTTTCCAAACTACGGATCGCAGCTGCGTCTGGTCAAGCTTTATCAGTCGTCATACTCGATGTCTGATTCGAGGATCGCGCCGCTCGTCGCGTCAATGTCGTACTCATATTCCGTCCGGCCGCTTTTAAACTCAACCTCATAGACCGTTTTTCCATGTTCGCGGTCCAGTTTGACTTTCATTCCGCGGACTTGAGATTCCGTAAGCTCCGCGGAGGACAGCGCGATGGATTTCGCTTGGGTTTCGCCGATATACTGGCCCGCGCCGGCGCCGGTCTGCCCCGCCGCGCTGTCTCCGGCGCCCGCGGCGCGCTTGGTCTCCTGGTCAAATTCGAGGATGTCTCCGCTTACGGCGTCCACTTCGTATTCGTACTTGGTGCTGCCGGCGTAAAAGTCAATGTCATAATCAACGCGTCTGCCGCCGTAATCCAAATGTACACGGATGAAGGCGGTTTGATCTTCGGACACACCCGCGTGTTCAAGTGCGATGGATTTCGCTCGGGCCTCGCCGATATACTGTCCCGCGCCGGTCGGCGCGGCCAGCGCGTGAACCGGCGGAACCGCCGCCAAAAGAAGGATCATAACATAAACCGTTGTGAGCCGCCTGTTTTTGCGGCCTGTGTCCGCAATCGCGGCCATTTTCTTTGTCATTTCTCTCACCTTTCCTTTTCGTCATTTTCCCGGACCACCCAGCCGCGTCTCGCGGCCTTATACTGTAATAATGCGCCGCCCGGCAATTTTATCGCGGCGCGCGAAAAAATTCCCCTCCCAAGAGGAATAAAAGACGTCTGATTCCAAATTGCGAATCGCGCGATCGTGATATATGTTTCCGCACACGAATATAAGTTTATGTGGTATAATTTAATACGCCGAAACGCGATAAAATCGGTCGTTCGCGCATTATTACATTAATAAGGGGAGAACGCGATGTTTTTTTTCGGTATGGCGTCAGGCGCGGAAGAATGGTCGGACGCGTTATGTGAATCCTGCCTCGGCAAGATCGCCGCTCACGATAAAAACGCGCTGGGCGCGCTTTATGAGAATACGAAAAACGCCGTTTACGGCTTTGCGCTTTCGATTGTGCGGAACACTCAGGACGCGGAGGATGTATTACAAGATACCTTTGTGAGCATATACGCCTCGGCGCGGAACTATAAACGGATGGGGAAGCCGATGGCCTGGATTTTTACCATCGTCAGAAATTTATCTTTGATGAAAGTAAGGGACAGACGGAAAACGTCGGATGTATCCGAAGAGGAATGGCGCCTTTTGACGGCGGACGAGGCGCCGGTCACAAGCGAGGACAGGCTGGTGCTGACGGCGGCGCTGGGAAAAATATCCCCGGAAGAAGGTCAGATTGTCATGCTGCATGCTGTGGCCGGATTTAAGCACAGGGAGATCGCGGAGGTTCTGGAATTGCCTCTATCGACGGTTTTGTCAAAATATAACCGAGCGGTAAAAAAATTGAAATCTGTATTGGAGGGGACCGGCGCTCATGCGGAATAAAGAGGTTGAACAGAAGATCAAAAACGCCGTGGAACATCTGACGCCGGATGTTCTGGACTGCATCCTCTCTGAATGTGATGAGCGGCGGGGGAACGTGTATATCGTACAGCCAATGAAGCGAAAGGGCCGGTGGATGTACGCGGCATGCGCGCTGGCGGCGGCGTTTGTGCTGGTATTCGGGGGATTGTCCGCTTTCGGCTGGATCAGTGCTCATCAGGTGGACGCTCTGGTCACCCTCGACGTAAACCCGAGCGTTGAACTCAAGGTGAATAAAGACGACAGAGTGCTTGCCGCGGACGCGAAGAACGAGGACGCGGTCAAAATATTGGACAATATGGATCTAAAAAACACGCCCATTGACGTGGCCATAAACGCGCTGATTGGCTCCATGCTCAAGCACGGCTATATTCAGGAGAATTCAAACTCCGTGCTGCTTTCGGTGGAGAGTGTCAATGGCGCGAAAAGCGCGGTATTGCAGAGAAACCTCACCGAATCTATAAGCCGGCAGCTAAACCGGGTAAACGGCGCCGTGATCAGTCAAAACCTGACGAACGACGGCGAACTGCAGACGCTGGCCGAAGCGCATCAGATTTCGTATGGTAAAGCGGCTCTGGTACAAAAAATACTGAATGAAAACAGCCACCTTCTATTCGCGGATTTGGCAAAGCTGTCGATCAACGAATTGAATCTGCTGATTGGATCCAAACATATTGAGGCGAAGGGAATGGAAGCCCAGGGCAGCGCCAGCGATACGGCTTTCATCGGCGAAGAAAGGGCCAAACAAACGGCCTTGGAACACGCGGGCATAAGCGAGAGTGAGATTGAGCGGCTGCGTATAGAACTGGATTATGACGACGGCGCTATGGTATACGACGTGGAGTTTTATCATAACGCCCAGGAATACGAATATGAGATCAACGCCAAAAACGGGACAGTCGTTGAGCATGACCGCGAAAACAGGGACCGTGACGACCGGCGGGAACCGCCCGCCGCGCCTCAGTCCCATAACAAAGACGACTTCATCGGAGAGGCCAGGGCGGCGGAAATTGCGGAAAAACATTCCGGTGTACCGCGGCACACCGGAATGAAAGTTGAGTTGGACAAGGAAGACGGCTTCTACATTTATGAAGTTGAGTTTGACGCGGACGGGAAAGAATACGAATACGAGATCAACGCGGCCACAGGGGAGATTCTTTCATGGGAATGTGAAGAAATGTGAAGCGGCGCGGCGCCGCGAAGCGCCGGTTCACCGCCGGCTCACGAATAAACGACGCGCATTTCGTCCCGGAGCGCCGGACGGCGGCTGTTTTGCGCGATGACGCCGTTATAAT
>JAISDM010000067.1 GCA_031264885.1 Peptococcaceae bacterium
GTGTACAGTTCGTCGATACGGTGTAAGATTGCCAGTTTGTGAGGGCGAATGGGAACAGGCTTGTAATAAAACCCAGCGCGGTTCAACGATAGCATCTCACACTGCTGACGGACGGAATAATCGGGATCGCCTTTGTCAAGCATCCGCAGCCGTTCTTCGCGGCTAAACGTCGATTCCAGATTTTTTTTTAAGCCAACCAAGCTTGGTTGTCAGTTCGCCGATTTGGGCATATAATTCCTGAACTTGCGTTTCATGCTTGCGCAGCTGATCGCCTTTGCTGTTGTCAAATACGGTAAATAGATTCTTTACAGCTTCATTCTTCCAGCGTCCCAGCATGTTGGGATGAACTTCTAAACGCCCCGCGATTTCATTCAGACTTTCCGCTTCTCGCAATACTTCAAGCACTGCTTCGGCTTTGTACTTCGCTGTATAATTTTTCCTCATACAACTTAGTCTGTCCCACCTTAGCAACGCCTATTTTTTGGTCTGAATTTATGGGGAGATTATACGCAGCCGCTTCGCGATGCGGAAGCCGCAGTCGGATTCCTCACAGCAATTCAATTCCAGCACATAGAGATCCATATAATAGTTCTCATCCAGCGCGTCAAACTTCTGATAGTCGTCATAATTTACGATCTTCGCGTAATACTCCGGATGGCGCCGGTAAAAATAGCGGCTGATGTCGTTTGCCGCCGACACGCTTTTCGATTTATGCCTGATAAAAACGGCCGCTTTCAAATGCCTTACCCCCCGGATATTGCCCACAGCCGCCGCGCCGGGCCCATTTCCGCATCCCAAACGCGGCGTTCCGTCATCCCTCAAGCTATGTAACAAATTATCTATTATGTTACATACCCGAATTTTTATCCAGAGTACGGCAAAAAAAGAGGGCGCGTTCGGTTCACGCGCCCGGAAATTGATGGTGACACAATCGAAAAAACCTTGTAAAATAAGACAATAATGCCCGATGTAACACAATAGATATTATGTTACACCGGGCATTTAGATTAAAGGAGGCAAACGACCTATGACGACAACCGAACCGATCAGGAACAAACATCAGGTGCAAAAAATCATGGAGTACTATCTCATCAATGAACAGCCCCGCAACTACGTTCTCACGACCTTAAGCGTCTTTACCGCGCTGCGCGTCAGCGATCTGCTGCGGCTGCGCTGGAAAGACGTCTACGACTTCGATCAGGAGAACATCCGTCACGCCTTCAGTCTGATTGAGCAAAAGACCAGGAAGCCCAAAATCGTCACCCTGAATCCCTACGCCGAATACGCGCTGTCGCTGTACATCGCCCAAAACGACATCCGTCCCGAGGGATTCGTCATTGAGAATCCCCGCACAGGCAAAGCCATCAGCCGCATTCAAGCCTACCAGATCATCCGCGCCGCCGCCGAAGCGCTGGGTATCGGGCGGTTCGCCTGTCATTCCCTGCGCAAAACCTTCGGCTACCACGCCTGGAAAAGAGGCTTTTCCCCCACTGTGATCATGGATATCTACAATCACAGCTCCTATGCCGTTACGCAGCGATATTTGGGGGTCAGCCAGGACGACAGAGACGAAATATACATGAATCTGGATTTCTCCGCGTAGACCCGCACAGCCCGCCCCATCGGCAGCGCCGGCGCGTCCGGCCAAGAATTATATACACGTATTCTAACATAGAATGTCGAAACTGTAAAATATTTATTTTCGGCGCCTGATCCCAAACTGCATTCGCGGTGTCTATTCAGGGGCCGTTAGGGCGACATTATATCCTGTCATTTCGGGCTTGTCCCGGAATCCAAGTAACAACACGAAGCCCTGCAAACGCTCAAAATGAGTATTTGCAGGGCCGCATCAAAACAGCATCGCCATGGTTCCGCATATTATCTACTTCTTGTACTCCATACCCATGTAAGCGCCGCCGCTTCGGAGCTCACCGAGCATCTGCGATAACCGTTTTTGACTGCGGATGGTAAGGAAAACCTGCTCGCGCAGGCGCCAAAAATCAAAAGTCGAAGGGGTGCAGCTGTTCTGTTATATCTTCATCAGTTCTCTCGTATATTTGTCCTGCCAAAAAAGCTGTAATGATCATTTCAATAGCCTGTGCGTCATATCGCCTGTACACAAGATAATACAGCATAAGCCCTGCGAAATTTTCCAGACCCTTGTTTTGACGCAATAGAATATGCGACCGTCTCTCACGTTCACTCAAATAATTAAGAATGTACTGGAGAACAAACCTTTCATTCAAAGTTGCAAGTTCTTTATTATCTGAAATATCGTCTGCAATCTGAATAGGTTTCCGGTAGAGCAGCCAATAGGCAGTATACGAAATCACTTTTTGGCTATTGACTCTATCAATATCTGTATGAAAATCCTTCAGCCTCATAATGTCGCTAAAATAGTCAATTACCACATTCGCAAGAAGCACTTTGTTCACGGTAGCCTTTCCCCGCAGATTATTCATATTAAGGAATTCAATCATTTCACTGAACAGTTTACTAAAACGATCCCCCAGCTTCTCTTCGCCAAATTTTTGAATAAGGTCATCGCACTTGTAATACTTAAACGATATATCTTTCAAGCATGTCACCTACATTTCGTAAAGACTGGGCAATTTCAGGGGTTGTATACCTAACAAAGCCTTGATACTGTTTTTCATCAGGAAAATTTATCCCGTGATTCCCAGTTTTAAGGCATTGAAAATAGCCAAGATATATTAACTTAGCAAAAATCCGCCCTGCCTCATTATCTGTCTCTCCACTAAAAAACGACTGAACAAGCTGCGGAAGTTCGCTCTTTTGTTTTTTTGTCGGCGCCTTCAATTGATATGTCTTTATAAGCGCGGGTAAAACCCGAAAAACCATAACGCCCACACATATCAATAAAAACAAATAAGAGATGATGTTCAATACCAATTCCAATTTTAATACTCCTTTCCCGAAACAAACGATAAAGAACCTAACGCGAACATCATGCACAAGAATGCAATATTCATCGGCGCCAAATTAAAAGACGGCGCATTTCCATTTCCCGTTATTGCGGCATACTCCGTTATCCCTTCGACGATACCGTATGCTCCCACACAAAACAGCGTTAATAATAACAGAGCAATTCCAAAAAAGTATATCAGTCGGGGTTTGTTTTGGTTTTTTGTAAAAAACTCAAATAGCGCCGCAACCGCCATTGAAATCGCAACCATAATAGCCTCACTATTATTGAAAATATCAACAAACCAACTGGAATACCCATTTTGGGTGAGAAACCTTACAAATGGAACAACAAGTAAAGGGAGGATAGATACAATAATTCCGGCAATCCAAATCCCCCAGTTCCGAAAGGCTCCTTTCCCTATAGAACTACTGTCCGCAGTTTGTTTCTGCGGTATTATCGACATAGTTGAAGGCATATGAAATCATTCCTTTAATCATCTGTGCTAACCTGAGTCTACATGATTAAATCAAATAGCGCAATACCTATTTTCCCTGCAAGCGCGCCCGGCACCCTCTCGTCATTCCGGCCGCGTCAAAACAGCATCGCCATGGTTCCGCATATCACGAGCAGCAGCCCGGCGAAGGCGCGGCGGGAGAGCCGCTCTTTGAGGAATATCCGGGAGAATACAATGGTCACAACGATGCTCAATTTGTCGATGGGGACGACCAAACTGACGTTTCCCCCTTGCAGCGCGCGGTAAAAGCAGAGCCAGGAAAGACCCGTCGCAATGCCTGACAGCGCGATGAAAACCCGGCTCCTCGGATCGATGTCCCTTATGAGCTTCCGCTTCCCGCGGTACAAAACAATCCCCCAGGCCATGATCAGCACGACTGTGGTGCGAATGGCCGTTCCCAGGTTGGAATCGATTTCCTGTATCCCGACCTTGCCGAGAACGGAAGTCAGCGCGGCAAAAACCGCGGACAACACGGCGTAGAGCAGCCACGCCCCGCCTTCCCCGCCCGAAGCCTCCGACTCCCGCCGCAGCGCCATCAGACAGGTTCCGGCCGCACGCGCCGCCACCCCCAGCCACATCCAGGCAGTGGGCGTTTCCCTCAGAAATAAACAGGCAAAAACAACCGTCAGAATCGTGCTGCTTTTGTCAACCGGCGCCACCCTGCTGACGTTCCCCAGCTGCAGGGCTTTGAAATAACAGAGCCAGGACGCGCCGGTGGCGCCGCCGGAAAGAATCAGGAACACGAGGCTGCGCGCCGAAATCGCCCGGATGGCGTCCTGCGACCCCGCGATGAATACCATCAGCCATGAAAACAGCAGCACCACAACCGTGCGCAGCGCCGTCGCCAAATCGGAATCCACACCGTGGATTCCGATTTTTGCCAAAACAGACATTAGACCCGCGAACAGTGCGGATCCTACGGCATACACAAGCCACGCGTCAACCTGCGTCAGACTGCCCGTGTTCATCGCCCCAGCCTTAATTATACACTTCGTCTTTGAGCGCGACTGAGATGCCGTGGCGCCGCAATATGCTTTCCGCGGCGTCGTTGTCCTCCACGCGGAAAATCACGAAAGCGCGGCCGCTGGTGTGCGCCACAAAGGCGTATAAGTATTCCACATCGACGCCGCCGTCCGACAGCACCCGCAGCGATTCCGCCAGCGCGCCGGGCCGGTCGTCGATGGAGACGGGCAGCACTTGGTTGATCCGCACCACGAAGCCGAGATCCGTCAGGGTTTTCAGCGCGTCCACGGGTTTGTCCACAATCACGCGCAATACGCCATAGTCCGCCGTATCCGCGATGGACAGCGCGCGCAGATCTATCTTCGCGCCGCCGAGAGCCTCCAGCACCTCGACGAGCTTGCCGGGTTTGTTCTCTACAAATACGGACAGTTGATCAATCGCCATTTTCCACAGCCCCCTTTATATCTTGCTTTCACGGTTATCAATGACGCGTACGGCCTTGCCTTCGGAGCGCGTAATGCTCTTAGGCGCCGCCAGCGTCACCTTTGCCGTAATGCCGAGCATGGATTTCAGCTTATCCGTGACTTCACGCTCACGTCCCTCAATCTTGCGCACCGTATCGGAAAACATCTCCGGCGTCAGTTCCACCTTAACCTCTAAGGTGTCGGTAAAGTTGACGCGGTCCACCACCAGCTGATAATTCGCCTCAAATCCGCAGCCCAAAAGCACCGTCTCAATCTGCGACGGGAATACGTTCACGCCGCGGATGATCAGCATATCGTCCGAACGGCCCATAGGCTTCGCCATTTTTACCAAAGTTCTGCCGCAGGAACAGGTCTTCCGGGAGAGTACGCAGATGTCCCGGGTGCGGTAGCGCAGAAGCGGAAACGCTTTTTTGGTAATGGATGTGAATACCAGTTCGCCGCGTTCGCCGTCCGGCAGAACCTGGCCTGTCTTCGGATCAATGATCTCCGGGATGAAATGGTCCTCGTTCACGTGCATCCCCGTTTGTTCCTCACACTCGAAGGATACCCCGGGCCCGGAAGTCTCCGTCAGCCCGTAGATGTCATAGGCGTGAATCCCCAGCCGTTCCTCGATGTGACGGCGCATCTCCTCGCTCCAGGCTTCGGCGCCGAAGATGCCCGCCTTCAGCGTGATTTGATCACGCACACCCATTTCGTGAATGGACTCGGCCAGAAACGCGGCGTAAGACGGGGTGCAGCAAAGGATCGTCGCCTTCAGATCCACCAAAAACTGGATCTGCCGCTCTGTGTTGCCGGAAGACATGGGCAGCGTCAGACTCCCGACTTTGTGGGAACCGCCGTTCAGCCCCGGCCCGCCTGTGAACAGGCCGTATCCGTAGGCGACGTGTACCACATCCTCCTTCGTGCCGCCCGCGGCCACAATGGCCCGAGCGCAGCACTCGTCCCACAGGTCAACGTCGCTCTGGGTATAGTACGCGATGACGCGTTTGCCGGTGGTGCCGGATGTGGACTGGATGCGCACACAGTCCGAGAGGGGCGCGGCCAGCATTCCGTAGGGATAAGTCTCCCGCAGGTCGTCCTTTGAGATAAACGGCAGTTTGTGCAGATCCTCCGTTCCTTTCACGTCTCCGGGCGCGACGCCTTTCTTATCCATGAGCGCGCGGTAGTACGGCGCGTTGCCGTATACGTGTTTGACTTGCTGAACGAGGGTTTTGTCCTGGTAGGCGCGCATTTCGTCCCGGGACATGGTTTCCCATTTTTCCTGGTAGTAGTTTGGCAATTTTGTCACATCCTTTATTTATGCTAAGTCACGCTTCTTTTCCAAAAGCGAAGGCTTTTTGGTTCAATTCCAGAAACTTAGGAGGCACGGTTTCACGCAGAGCCGCCTCCCAGGCGCTTGCCGGAAAATCAAAATACCTGGAAAGCCGGCCCATGAGGACAATATTCACCGCTTTGCCGCTTCCGGCTTTTTCCGCCGGCGCCAGCGCGTCGAAGGCGTCCACCTTCGCGCCAGCGGCCCGCATTTTTTCCGCGATATTCTCGGGATAAGCCGCCGCGCCTATAATCACAGGCATCGGGTCGATCTGCTGTGTGTTCGTGACCACCTGACCGCCGGGCGCGAGATGGCTCAGCCAGCGCGCAGCTTCCAGCAGCTCGAACGAAACGATAAAATCCGCCTGGCCCTGGTCGATGATGGGGGAATACACCTTATCGCCGCAGCGCACATAGGTGACCACGCTGCCGCCCCGCTGGCTCATGCCGTGTACCTCCGACACCTTCACATCAAAACCCCCGTTGAGAAACAGGCGCCCCAGAACCCGCGACGCGAGAAGACTCCCCTGTCCGCCGACACCGGCGATCAGCACATTCACTGTTTTCATTCCGCGCCCCCCTCAAAGGCGTCGAAGCGGCACAATTGCGCGCATACCCCGCATCCGACGCAGAGTGTGTGATCTATGGCCGCCTGGCCGCTCTTCATAGAGACCGCGGGACATCCGATTTTCATACACGCCTTGCAGGATTTGCAGCGGTCGGGATTCACGCGGAAGGGCGGATTGTGCCTGACCGTTTTCAGAAGCGCGCAGGGCCGGCGCGAGATAATCACCGACGGTTCCTTCGCGGCCATCTCTTCCTTCAAAGCGGCGTCGCAGACCGCCAGGTCATAGGGATCCACCACGCTTACCCGGCGGATTCCCACCGCGCGGCAAAGGGCGGTCAAATCGATTTTTCCCGCGGGATCCCCCTTGATGTTCAGTCCCGTGGTCGGATTCTGCTGCTGACCCGTCATGCCCGTGGTGGAATTATCCAGAATGATGACGGTGGAGGTCCCTCCGTTATAAGCGATGTTGATTAGCCCCGTGACGCCCGAGTGCATAAACGTGGAATCACCGATAAGCGCCACGGCTTTCTCCGCGAACGCGTTCCCAGCGGCGTGGGTAAACCCGTGCAAACCGGAGACGGAGGCGCCCATGCAGACCGTGGTGTCCATCGCCATAAGCGGCGCGGCGGCGCCCAATGTATAACAGCCAATGTCGCCGATGACGGTGGCGCCGTTCTCCTTCAGCGCGTAGAACATGCCGCGGTGCGGACATCCGGCGCACATCACCGGCGGGCGCGCGGGGATCTCCTCCGGGAGCGCCGCGCTTTGCGGAACTGCCTTTCCCAGCGCCCGCGCCACCAGATTTTGATTGAATTCGTCACATATGGGGAATATCTCCTTCCCTGTAACCGCCAGGCCCAGCTTACGGCAATGGTTCTCGATCACGGGATCCAGTTCCTCCACGACGCAAACCCTGTCGAACCTCGCCGCGAAGCCGCGGATGAGTTCTTCCGGCAGGGGATTGACCAGGCCGAGTTTCAAGACCGAAACGCTGTCCCCGAACGCCTCCTTGACATACTGATACGACGCGCCGGAAGTGACGACGCCTATATCCGTCCGGGACCCGGGTTCCACGCGGTTCAAAGGGGAAGTTTCCGCCAGCCCGGCAAGCTTCTTCATACGCGCCTCCACAATCGGATGGCGCTGGCGCGCGGCGGCAGGCATCATCACATATTTCGCGCTGTCTTTCTTATACGGAACGATCTCCGGCGCGACACGGGCGCCCGTCTCCACCACGCTTTGGGCGTGGGCGATCCGGGTACACACCCGCAGGAGAACAGGCGTGTCGTACTGTTCCGAAAGCTCATAGGCGTACCTGGCAAACTCCAGACATTCCGAAGAATCCGAAGGCTCCAGCATGGGCAGCTTCGCGGCGACGGCATAGTGGCGCGAATCCTGCTCGTTCTGGGACGAGTGCATCCCCGGATCGTCCGCCACGACGACGACCAGTCCGGCGTTCACCCCTGTGTACGACGCCGTAAACAGGGGATCGGCCGCCACGTTCAGGCCCACATGCTTCATACCGCAGAAGCCGCGCCGTCCGCCCAGCGCCGCGCCAAAGGCGACCTCCAGGGCGACCTTCTCGTTGGGGGCCCATTCGGAATAGATTCCGTCATAGGCGGCAAGGGCCTCGGCTATTTCCGTGCTTGGCGTGCCGGGGTAGCTCGACGCCACGGAGCAGCCGGCCTCATAAAGCCCGCGGGCGACGGCGTCGTTACCCAACATCAGTTGTTTCATTGAGACATTCTCTCCTTCAGCCGAATGTAATCGATCACGGTTCCCGGATGGCAAGATTGATGAACAGACCGGCCACAGAGCATCCGAGCAAAATCAAAAACGGCGTCACGAAACTGCCTGTGGACTGATACAGCGACCCGCCCAGCACCGCTGCGAAGGGCGCGGGAATGAGGATCAGAGTCAAAATGCTGAAATTCAGCGAAAAATTCTTCATTCCGTAAAAATTCGACGCAAACACAGAGGATATCGTAGGCGCGAAGCCATAGGAAAAATAGCACAGCGCCAGCCCCAGCAGTCCAACCGCCAGCGACGAAGCCAAGATGGAGACGACGACCACCGCCGGCGCCAGAATCGCGGTGGCGCTGATGAAATACTGCGTCTTGCGCAGTCCGAGGCGGTCAAACATCGCGCCGCAGCAAAGGCGGCCGAGTCCGTTGAAGATAGATATCACGCCGATGATCGCGGCGGGGGACTGCACATTCAGCTCTTGCAAAATATCGGCGGCCAAGGCCAGCGCCGCGCTGCCCACAGAAGCCAGCAGCGTAATAAACACAAACATCAGCCAGAAGGAGGGGCGCCGAATCATTTCCGACGCGGTAAACTCCCGCGCCGGCGCCGCCTTCTTCGCTTTCTGGGCCGCCTTTGCGGCCTTCTTCGCGGCTTTCTTTGGGAGCTTCCTTGCGGTTTTTTTCGCGGATCCAGGTTCAGGGAAGATTACGTCTTCCCCCGGCCCGCGGATGATAAAGGAAGCCAGGACAAGCACCGCGCCCAAAGCGATCGCCAGCGACAGGAAAGTAGCGCTCCAGCCGACATTCGCGTTCTTTATCATCGCGTCCGCGATATTCCCGATGATCAGCGAGGTCAGGCCGAAGCCCATGAGCAGTATGCCGGAACACAGACCCTTTTTATCCGGGAACCAGGCGTTTGTGAGCCCGATCACCGTGGTATACGTGAGCCCGACGCCCAGTCCGGAAGCGAAACCGTAAAAGACATAGAGCCAAACGATACTGATTCCGGGCGTCAGGCGCGACGTGCCGAAGAAACCCACAAACAGCAGCGCCGCCGAAACCAGAATCCTGAGACGCGGCGTGGTGCGCTTCGTGAGCAGTCCCGCCAAAAAACTGCCGACGCAGAAAAACATAATCGTAAACGTATAATTCAGACTCAACTGCGCGGGATCCCAGCCGAATTCCGACGCGAAAGGCGCCTTCAGAATCGCCCAGGCGTATATAATGCCCGCGAACAACAGGACGACTACGCCAAAAAACAGCCGCAGCCACCGTTCAACATTGTTAACTTTCATAACGCATCTTCACCTTCATCATTCATCATTCATATTTCGCAATACTGCGCATCCTCCGTCATTATGAACGAACCCCCCATCCGTAGGGGCGGCATATCCCGATCCCAGCGAATCAAAATTTAATAAAGACGAACCCCCCATCCGTAGGGGCGGCATTCTGCCGCCCGGGACCGTTCAGGCCGCCTCTGCAACGCGGATGGCGCCCTTTGAACAAGGAATCCGCGGACCGCAGTCGTATTACGACAAATTCTGCGCCTCCACGATGCCGGCCGCGCCGTAGGTCTGGCGCAGCTTAGGCTTCTCAATTTTGCCCGTCGCGTTGCGCGGCACCGGCGCGAAAATGATTTTTCGCGGACGCTTGTAGCGCGGCAGCGCCTTGCAAAATGTTTGAATGTCCTCCTCGGTACACACGCGCCCCGGCTTGACTTCCACCACGGCGGCGGCGATTTCGCCCAGACGCGCGTCCATAACGCCGATAACGGCCACATCCTTGACGTCCGAATGGTCGGAGAGAAAATTCTCGATCTGCACAGGATAGATGTTTTCCCCGCCGGAGATGATCACATCCTTCTTGCGGTCAACCAGGAATATAAACCCATCCTCGTCGCGCCGCGCCATATCCCCCGTAAAAAGCCATCCGTCCCGGATCGATTCGGCCGTCGCCTTCTCGTCGTTAAAATAGCAGAGCATCACACCCGGCCCCTTCACGCAGAGTTCGCCCACGTCCCCTTCTTTCACCTCGCGTCCGTCCTCATCCACAATCTTGGTCTCCCAGCCATGCCCCGGCACGCCGATCGCGCCCACCTTATGGATGTTCCCGACGCCGAGATGCACACAGCCCGGCCCGATGGACTCAGACAAGCCATAGTTCGTATCGTACTGATGATGCGGAAAAACCTCAAGCCAGCGGTTGATCAGGCTCTGGGGCACAGGCTGCGCCCCGATGTGCATGAGCCGCCACTGCTGGAGACGCGGATAATCGGAGAGTTTTACCTCCCCGCGCTCCAGCGCGCCCAGAATATCCTGCGCCCAGGGAACCAGGAGCCATACAATCGTACACGCCTCCTCCGACACAGCCTCCAGAATATACTTAGGCTCCGTGCCCTTTAATATCACCCCGCGCCCGCCCACAAGGAAACTGCCGAACCAGTGCATCTTCGCCCCGGTATGATACAGCGGCGGAATACACAGGAATACGTCTTCATGGGTTTGCCCGTGATGCGCCTGCTCCACGCGGCAGGCGTGCATCAGACTCTCATGCCGGTGCAGAATCGCCTTTGGGAAGCCCGTCGTTCCGGAGGAAAAATAAATCGCCGCCAAATCGTCGTCCGTAATCGGAATCCCCGGCGACCCGGAGGAACAGTCGGCGGTCAGTTCCGTATAACTCTCAGCAAAGGAAGGACACGTCTCCGGCCCGCAGTAGATCAGCGCCACCGCCCGTGAAATCTCATCGGCGATCTCCTCGACGCGGCCGATGAACTCCGGCCCGAACACCAAAATGCCCGCCTCGGACAGACCGAGACAATACTTGATTTCCTCCGCGGAATAGCGAAAATTGATCGGCACAGCAATCGCGCCCGCTTTCAGAACGCCGAAATAAATGGGCAGCCATTCCAATCCGTTCATAAGCAAAACCGCCACCTTGTCATGGCGGCGAATCCCCCGCGAAAGCAACAGATTCGCGAAACGGTTAGCCTTCTCGTTGAAAATGCTCCATGTAATCTCACGGCGGTAACGCGGCGCGTGGGCCGGTTCAATCAAATCGAATTCGCGCCAGGTAACTCTGCGCGTATCATGGCGCTCAGGATTAATCTCCACCAGCGCCACCTCATTCCCATACCGCGCGGCGTTTTGTTCCAAAATTTCAGTAATCGGCATAATTCCCCCGCTTTCTACAAAATTCGTATCACTAAAATTGAGAATACCAAACACACCCAAGCTTGTCAACTTAGAAATTGAGGAACTGCGATCTGGAAATTCGCGCCTAACAAGGACGGGCGGCAGGATGCCGCCCCTACAAATGTATTATTCACGGCGCCGTAGGGGCGGCATTCTGCCGCCCGTCTCTGGAATTCCGGCGCATTATCTCCCGTTCGACGGTCAAGTGTCGCTGTGGTGTCCGCTGCAATGGACAATTAAAATTTTACCATCGTCGAGCAGTTTATAGGTCAGGCGGTTTTTCTCGTCAATTTCCCGGCTCCAATAGCCCGACAGATTGCCTTTAAGCGGTTCGGGATGTCCGATTCCGTCATTGCCGTTTCGGATAATATCACGAATAAGTTTATTGATTTTCTTTATCGTCCGTTTGTCCTCTGTCTGCCATGCCGTATATTCTTCCCAGCCGTCAAGCGTGAAACTGACGTTTTCAATCATGCTCCATGCCTTCCAGCTCCGCCATGGTTTTTGTGATTGTTTCGCCGCGTTCCGCTTGTCCTATGGAGTGCATTAAACGCTCCATTTTCGCGCCGGAGTAATATTCATCATAGGGTTTAAGCTCGAAGGGTATGGACTGCTCCCGGATTGCCTGGCGAAAAAATACGTTGACAGCTGCGGACATGTTTAAGCCGATTCTGTTGAATAAACGTTCTGCCTCACGTTTTAAGTCTTCGTCAATGCGTATCGTTAAATTTGTTTGCGCCATTTGAAAATCTCCTTTGCTTTATCATTTGCACTAACATTTTACTGTATATTTCGCGCGTTGTCAATGCACTTTCTTCAAACCGCCGAATGACGATTTTCAATTTGCCGCAAACGATACGGTTATGGCCTTTCCCGTTTCCGGGAAAGGCCATAATCGATGTTTTACTGTGGGTCGGGCATTATGCCCGGCCCGCGCCGGTGTTCGTTCCATTCTCGATAAAGCGTTGGAGAATCGCCGCGGCTTCGGCCCGTGTGGCTGTGCCGGCCGGCGCCAGTGACATGGCGGAACGTCCGCCCAGAATCCCTGCGGCGTTGGCCCAACTGACCGCCTCAAGGGCCCAGCCGGACACCTCGCCCGCGTCATGGAATTTCGTTCCCAGGCTTACTGTGTACTGACTACTATCCACCGTCCACTGCTTCAGCTTCGCGTAGCGATAGAGAATGGCCGCCATCTGCTCGCGGGTCACGTCGCCGGTCATGTTCTGACCGTCTGTGATCCCGTTGGCCACGCCCCATTCCACCGCCGCCGAGTACCAGGTCTCGCCGCCGTCCGTGTCCACTCCCGCTTCCCTGGCCAATATGGTAACCAGCATGGCGCGGGTCAGATTGGCCTGGGGTGAGAATGTGTCGTCTCCCGTGCCCGCGATCAGTCCGTTGGCGTGGGCGTAAGCCACAGCGCCGTAGAACCAGTCGCCGGCGTTCACATCGGTGAAGGGATTGACCCAGGGTTCCGCTGCTTCCGCCGCTGCCGGATCATAGGTGATGAAATATTTGGAGAGATGGTCGGTGGTGAATATGACCGTCTGAGTTCGGGCATCGTACATGGCGTCCATCTTCTGGACATTGCCCAAATCGTCCAGATACCATATTGTCACTCCGGCGGCTTGCTCACCGGGTTTGAGCGTGTAAGGCAATGCGATGGTGACCAGTCCTCCGCCGAAGCTGGTGATGTATTGGCTGTTACCCGTCAGACTGATGTCGTAGACGGGAGCGTTGCCCACCGCCGCTTGCTGGCGAGGGTTCAGGGAGGATACCGCAACCAGTTTCACTTCCAGAGAAACATTACCGTCCGCCACTTGAGCCGCCGCTGATTTGGCGGCTTCGGGGGAAAGTGTGACGGAGCCTTGAGGCAGCTTGATCTCCACGGCCAGAGCCGCGTCCGCCAACTTGGTCACCGCTTCCTTGGGCAAAACCGCAGCGGTGGCGTTGGACGCCTTGGACAGGTCGATGGAGGCCAGCTTGGTGCTGCTGCCGCCGACGCTGCTGATGATGTTATTGACTGTGCTGTCCGGCAGCGAGAGTGTGACGCTGCCGCCGGACTGGTTGTAGTCTACCGATACCTTGCCGTCGCCCACGGGCGCCACCCAACTGCCGCCGCCGAGGCCGGATCCGCCGCCGCCGGCATTGCTGACGTTGTTACCGTTATTTCCTCCGTTATCGGAGGGCGCCGGGGGCGATGTGGGTTCCGGATCCTCAATGCCGGGATCGGTGGGCTCACCGGGGGTCGTGGGTTCGCCAGGATTCTCTGGATCGACAGGTGTACCGGGGTCCCCGGGATCCTCAGTATCCGCCGGTTCTGTCGGTTCCGCAGGTTCACTGGGTTCCGCCGGTCCGGTTGGCTCGCCTGGCTCCGTAGGTTCCCCTGTCTCCGGTTCCGTAGGATCGCTTGGATCGGGATCGATGGGTTCCCCAGACTCACCTGGATCAACAGGTTCGGTTGGATCTGTGGGTTCGCCGGGTTCCTCAGGTTCCTCCGGATCAACGGGCTTCGCTGGCTCCGTGGGCTTCACCGGGTCTGAACCGCCGGGCACATGAACCACCACGTCGGTCATATCATAAAGCCTGTTCTGCCCGCGAACAAACCGGTCATAGGCCACCAGAGCGTAAGCCGCCTGTTCTGTAGCCATCTGATTATCGCCGGTGGAACCATCCAGCAGATGTTTGAAGCTGCCGTTCGTCTGCCGATAAGCCAATAGTCCGTCGATGAGGCTGTACCCATTTTTCACAAAACGGGAATCCGTATGAGGATCAATTCCCAGCGCGGTGATCGCCACAATGGTCTGTGCCGTACCTTCGCTGGTTCCGCCCACAATGCCATTGGCGGCTTGCTGTCTTGACAGATAATCCAGTGCCGCGTCCACCGCGGATCTTACCTGGCTGTTACGGTTGTAGTAAGGCGCTAACGCTTGAATTCCCATAGCAGTCATATCCTGCTTGGCCGTGCCTGAGATAGACCAGCCTGTCCCGTCCTGATTTGCCAGAATGTAATCCACATACTCGTTGCGTATGGTTTGATTGCCAGAGAGATAGTTTCCGCTATCCAAAGCGATCAGCGCGAAGATGGCGCCGTTGACCCCCTGCCAAGCCGACTTGAAGGTGACGCCGTCATCCTCTTTGTCCGTGAGGGTGGCTATGAAATCCCAGCCGTTATAATTGGCCGCGTCCACGCCGATGGAGGACAGCGCCAGAATGATCCGCTCGTTTTCCGTATATTTGCGCGGGTGCATGGTGACTTTACTGCCTTCGATGACCACATCGCTGAACTTGCTGGTATTCAGCACGGCGGCTTTCAGGTTCTCCAGCCAGTTGGCGTTGATACCGCTGTCCGACGCGCCGCCCCGCGCCAGAGCCAGCACCGCCCATTCGCCGCCCACGCTGTTCACAATGGGATTGGGCGCCGCGCTATAAATATAGCTAAGTACATCGTCCAGCGCGGCTTTGTACGGGGCTGCGGGCTGCCCGGGGGTCTCGGTTGGCTCAGGCTGGCCGGTTGGTTCAGGCTGATCGCCAATCGGGATTAGAGCGGCAATAGCGCTTGTCAAACTCGCCGCCGCGTCATTCACCGCAACTTGTGTGACGGATGTGCCTGATTGAACACTTTTCGCCGTATTCAAGGCTGTTTGTAAAACCGCCCAGCTGCCGGTCGTGTAGTCCGCCGCCGCCAAAGCTTCCGCCTGTGCGATCACTGTGTTCAGCGCGGCTTTGTCTGACACTTCCGGTTCCGCCGGCGCGCGGTTTATAACAATGGTGTAAATCTTACTCTCGCCTGCCGCATTCGTAACGGCAATTGTGATATCCGTCGCCTCATCCAGCGTAATGTCCTTGCTGCCGCCCGAGTTCACGGCGTCGCCGTTTACTGTGACACTCAATCCGTCCGTGAATTTCGGAATTACAGCAACGGTTCCCGCATCTGGCGAAACGGTTACATGGGAATAATTCAGCGTTTCCGTGTCAAACTCAAACCCGGCGAGCCCATCACCGCCAAGCGCAAGCTTCGATAGCGCCGCGTAAGGTAAATCTCCGGCTT
>JAISDM010000080.1 GCA_031264885.1 Peptococcaceae bacterium
TAAATTGATTATATCATAAAATAATTCATATGTCATGAATAACTTACCAGAACTTCTGAACTTTCGGTGTTTCCGGCGTGTCCGCTCAGAGGCGGGGCGCCCCCTATGGCTGCTCGCTCCCGTCATTCCGGCTTTATGCCGGAATCCACTCTCTTATTCATCATTTTTTGGATTCCGGGACAAGCCCGGAATGACAGGATATGACGTCGCCCTAACGGCCCCTGAGCAGACACTTTCCGGCGGCGCGGCGACCGTCGAATCCTTATTTTTTTAAATATGGAAAATTTTTCATTGCCATGGACCCCTTTTATCTGGTATGATAGGTTTGACCCAAATTTCAATCCTGCATGAAAGTGAGCTGCCATGGACATTTTTATCGCGCGCCAGCCTATTTTTGATACCCGCCAAAACGTATACGGTTATGAATTGCTGTACCGGCAAGGTACGCACTCAAACGCTTTCAACAGTGCCGTGGACGCTGACGAGGCCTCTTCCAAGGTGATGGTGGACAGTTTTTTGGATATCGGCATTAACAAAATCACGGACGGCAAGAAAGCCTTTGTGAATTTTACCAAGAATCTGATCATGAACGAGTCCGCCACCTTGTTCTCCAAGGACACCCTGGTGGTGGAAGTCCTGGAAACCATCCAGCCTACCCCCGAGATTGTGGAAAAATGTAAGAAATTAAAGGATCAGGGCTACTTGATCGCGTTGGATGATTTTGTATTCTCGAAAGAATTTATCCCCTTGATCGGTATCGCGGACATCATCAAAATTGATTTCCTGATCACCCCGGAAGCTGAATTGGAAAAATATTTCAAAATCATCGGCAAAACCCGCATTAAATTCCTGGCGGAAAAGGTGGAGACCCGAGAGGTTTATAACCTGGCTCTTTCCATGGGATTCGCTTACTTTCAGGGGTATTTTTTCAGCAAGCCTGTGATCCTTTCAGAAAAAAGCATCAGCCCGATGAAGATGAACTATATACGGATCCTGAAACTGCTGAACTCTCCGGAATTGGATTTCAACGCTTTAGGCGCCATCATCTCCCAAGACCTGGCTCTGTCCTACAAATTATTGAAGCTGGTCAATTCCGCCGCTTTCGGCACGCGCAACAGAATCGGACAGGTGAATCTGGCGCTGTCCTATCTGGGCGAACGCGAGATCCGCAAGTGGATTTCGCTGATTGTGATGATGGGCATCTCCGCGGAGAATCCCCAGGAGGTGTTGCTTCTCTCACTGGTTCGGGCGAAATTCTCCGAACTGCTCGCCCCTCCCTTCCAGATGGGCATTCAGAAAGAGGCCTTATTTATCATGGGACTGTTCTCATTGATGGACACCTTGGTCAATCAGCCCATCGACGTTATACTCAAAGACATCCCCCTGGAAGACTCCATCGAAAAAGCCCTGGTGGAAGACCGGGGACCCTTCGCGCCTGTTTTGAATTTTGTCCGGGCTTATGAACAGGGCGATTGGGAATCTGTCCGCAGTCTTTCGCAGACACATCATCTGTCCGATGAACTCATCCAGGCGTCCTACCTGGATTCGCTGGAATGGGCCAAAGAATTAAACATGCTGTAGCCCTGCCCCCAGCCCGCTGGAAAGGATGTGACTCATTCAGTGAAACTGTTTGTTAAAAAGAAGGCGCGCGGACTCGCGAAAGGGCTGCCGTTTCTGGCGGCGTGCCTGATCTGGCTGTTATGCGTGCCCGCTTTCGCGGGAGACACCCTGGCGCTGCAAGTCGACGACAACGCGCCGACCACCTTAACGGTGGAGAACTACCAGGGACACAGTCTGGTTCCGGTCAAGAATTTTTCCAAGATCATCGGCGCCGGCCTGACCCGCGGGGAGGACGGCAGTGTGACTCTCAGCAAAAACGGAATCCTCCTGACATTCTACAAAAACTCGGCGCAAGTCTTCAAAAACGGGGCAAATGTCCTGCTGCCCATCGCGACCCGGGTTCAGAACGATAAGCTGTACGTGCCTCTGCGCACCACCTGCGACTTGCTGGAACTGCCCATCTCCTGGGACGCCGCTCTGGGGCGCGTGATACTCAAGAACAAAGAGACCCGCGGCGGCAAAACCGCGGAGGACATCATTCTGGAAAGCAGCAAGGTCATGGACGGTCTCGTCAGTTACCGGTTTGACAGTTCGTCCCAGATGTCCACGCGCGTTAACGACGGGCAGCCGGCGACCGTCCGGCTGAATATGACGGAGTGGGTGCGTCTGGATCCCTTCGCCATAAAGATCCGGCAGGTCACGGAAGACGCGGTTCTGGAGACCTATGTGACGGACACGCAGCTGTATACCCGGACCAACGAAGGCGCTTGGATATCGGAGGGCGTCATGACGGATATTCAGGCGTTCAGCCGGAATCTGGATTCCAATTCGGATCCCAAAATGGCCCTGGAGCGTATCAAGACCTACGGCGTGGCTTACAGCTTCAACGACGACCTGGTTCAGGACGGGAAGCGTTATTACGTAATCAACGCCTGCATGGGCGCGGAATCCTTCCGGTCCCTGATTCAGTCCACGGAATTTCTCCTGACGGACAGCGAGGAAAAAGCGGAATTGGATCAATTCATGCGGAATTCCTCTTTCGAGATGTATTATACCATCTACATCAACCAGGTCAGCATGACGCAAGAGATCATGACGTATGACATGGAGATCAGCGCCTGGCCGGAACAGGATCAGGTCATCTATCTAAACGGCAGCGGCAAATCCACCTTCAGCGGGAACGCCCTGTTTGAGGAACCGTTGATGCTGGAAAGTTCCGTGCCCGCGGAATCCACGGATTAGAGGCGGCGCATGGGTCTCACTCTGTCGGAAAAAATACTCGCGCGGAAATGCGGCTTGAACACCGTCAAGCCGAGGGATATTGTGATTGCCAAAGTAGACTGTGCCATGATGACGGACATCCTGGGTCCCAGGGTTCAAATCGGGGACGCGATGAAGCGCCTGGGCGCAAGCGTCTGGGATCCGGAACGGGTCGTCCTGATCGCCGACCACTATACCCCCGCGGCCAACGAAAAGCAGGCCGAAATCGTGGCTTACACCCGAAACTGGGCTTCGGAATATGGCGTCTCCCGTTATTATGAAGGACAAGGCGCCTGTCACCAGCTGCTGGCGGAGAAAGGCTTCGACTTACCGGGTTCGCTGATCGTGGGCACCGATTCCCATACCTGTACTTCCGGCGCCCTGGGCGCCTTCGGAACCGGAATCGGCTCCACGGAGATGCTGGGGGTGCTCGTCACCGGCGAAATATGGCTGAAAGTCCCGGAAACCGTCGGCATCCGATGGGACGGGCGCTTAAGTCCCGGGGTCATGGCCAAGGACGTCATCCTGCGCGTGATCAAAGACCTCGGACACGCGGGGGCCACCTATATGGCTTTGGAATTCAGCGGGAGCGCCATCCGCCATATGCCCGTGGACGAAAGGCTCTGTATCAGCAACATGGCGGTGGAGGCCGGCGCCAAAGCCGGATTGATTCCTCCGGACGAGATCACGCTGGAATACCTGGAATCCAGGGCGGCACAGCCTTACACGGCGCTCGCGCCCGATCCGGACGCCCATTACGCCCGGACCCTGACTTACGGCGCGGCCGGTTTGGTTCCACAGGCGGCCTGCCCTCATGAAGTGGACCGTGTCAAAGACATCCCTCAGCTGGAAGGCTTGGATATAGATCAGGTGTTTTTGGGATCCTGTACAGGCGGACGCATGTCCGACCTGACCGCCGCCGCGGCCATTCTGAAAGGCCGCCGGGTCTCGCCCCGCTGCCGGCTGCTGGTTACGCCCGCCTCCCAGGAGGTTTGGATACAGGCGCTGAAAGCGGGCGTTCTGGAGACATTGGCGGACGCGGGGGCGCTCATACAGGCGCCCACCTGCGGGGCCTGCGCCGGGCTTCACTCCGGCGTCGTCGGCAAAGGCGAGCGCTGCGTCTCAACCACCAACCGGAACTTTATCGGCAGAATGGGCAGCGTCCAATCGGAGGTCTATCTCACATCTCCCGCCACCGCCGCCGCCACCGCCCTCGAAGGACGGATCGCGGACCCCAGAAAGTATCTTTGAATCCTTACCGCGAACCGCGAGAAAGGGGATGCGGCCAATTGAACGCCGTTGGTTTAAACGCCGTTGTGATCCGGGGGCGGGCTCATAAATTTGGAGACAACATCAATACCGACATTATCTCCCCCGTCAAGTACATGGATCTGTCGCCGGAGGCCATGTCCGAACACGCCATGGAAGCCATTGATCCCGGTTTTGCCGCGAAAGTAAAGCCCGGAGACATTCTGGTAGCCGGACAAAATTTCGGTTCGGGCTCCAGCCGGGAGACGGCGCCCCTTTCTTTGAAGCATACGGGAATCAGCGCCGTAGTCGCAGTCTTCTTTGCCCGGATTTTTTACCGCAACGCCATCAATTTGGGCTTACCGGCCTTGGAATTGGCCGAGTCGGAGAGCGTCCGGGACGGGGACGATTTGGAGATCCGGCTCCTGGACGGATGGATCCATAACCACACCCAAAACAGACAATACGCCTTCAGCCCCATGCCTCTGAAACTCCTGCAAATGATTCAGGCGGGAGGATTGGCGGCGCAATTGGAGCAGAGGCTTCATATAGATAAAATTAAATAAAAAATGAATACAGTTTTTCTTACAAGGAGTTGAATGGATGAAGACCCTTTTGATGATGGCTCTCATCGCCACCGTCCCTGTGACTCCCATGCCTGTGACGGCTACCCCGGTAACCGTCGCCGTCACCAGTCTGGAAGCCGCGATTGAGGAACAAGCCCTATCCAACGCAGAGACACCGTCTCTTGTGCTTGGGCCGGCCGAAACTGTGGCCGTCACATTCTACCACGCTCAATCGCCTTGGGGCGCCCGCACCGCATCCGGCGCAACCGCCTATGAAGGATGCGTCGCGGCCGATGCCAGCCTCCCCTTTGGCACGGTGCTGTATATCCCCGAACTGAGCCATATTAAAGAAGACGCTCTGTTCGTGGTGCAGGACCGGGGCTCCGCCATAAAAGGGAACCTGATCGACGTATATTTATCGGACACAGCCGGTTACGCCTCCGTTTCCCAGCGCGCCAGAGCGTATGGACGGACCTCTGTCACAATGTATCCGGTACAGCAGCAACCGTAAATCAAAACACAAGGGAAGCGCGGCGCCGCCGCGCTTCCCTTGTGTTTTGCGCAGACAAACAGGCAGCGGCAGACGGGCGGCATTTGCCGCCCGTGTCCATCCGAAAACGGGACGTGGCACGGCATGCCGTGCCCCCACGGGGGAACCGGGGGAACGGGACGTCGGGGGACGCCGTCCCCTACAGATACACCGTTCACGGCGCCGTAGGGGCGGATGGCAATCCGCCCGTTTATTTTCGGACGGTCTCGCCCGTCTCTGTTGATTCGCGGTTTAAAATTTCTTCGCCGCCACGGTGGGCGATGGAATAGATCAAACGCCTGGGCATGCCCAGGGTTTGGGCTGTTTCCGTCACGGCGTCCTTTGTGGTCATCCCCTGATCCAAAAACCGCCGCAGGCACTCCCGCGCCGCATCTTCCCGCGGCGCCTCCGTGTCCGCCGGCGCCTCCGCGTCCGCTTCCGTCCGCGCGGCCCCGGCGTCCGCCCCCTGCACCAGCAGCGTGATTTCGCCCCGTATCCCCTCGCGCCCGGCAAATATCTCCCGCACATGAGAAAGGCTCCCCCGGCGCCATTCCTCATGTATCTTCGTCAGTTCCCTCGCCACGCAGCAGTAGCGGTCTCCCCAGGCTTCCTCCATCCATCGGAGCGTTTCCAGCAGGCGGCGCGGGCTTTCATAAAAAACCATGGTCTTGGGGAAGCCGGCCATCGCCTCCAGGCAGGCCCGCCTTTCTTTTTTTTGCCTGGGAAAAAAGCCCCCGAAATAAAAGCCGCTCATGTCCAGCCCCGATCCCGCCAGCGCGGCGACCGCCGCCGAGGGCCCCGGAACCACCGCGACCCGGAACCCGGCTTCCAGACATTCCGCCGCCATATCCGCGCCGGGATCCGACAGCCCGGGCATACCCGCGTCCGAAACCAGGGCCACGTTTTTTCCTTCCGCCAGGGCGCGCAGAATCACAGGCGCGCGGCTCCTCTTGTTATGCTCAAAATAGCTGATCAGAGGTTTTTTGATTTGCAGGTGATTCAACAGCCGCAAGGTATGCCGGGTATCCTCCGCCGCGATCAAATCCGCCTCCCCCAAGGTTCGGATCGCCCTCAGGGTGATATCCTCCAGATTGCCTATGGGCGTACCCACCAGGTACAGAACCCCGGGCTGGTTCATGGGCTTCGTTCCTCCCATTGTTTTCTCAATCTAAAATCGACAGGCAAAACAGGCATTCCCCCCGGCGGGGCTGCCCGAAATACAGATGGCAGATATGAAAGCGTTCCTCATACAAGCGCCGCAGGTTTCCCCGGGCCGTTTGCCGGATGCTGGAAGCGTTCGCGCCGATCCGCTCCGGATTCTCTCCGCTTAAAGCGCCCAACTGGGCGTACAGCTGTTTGTTTTCATCTTCCAGGGCTTTGACCTCAAATTTTAAAGCGGTCAGCGCGTCTAAGAAAGCCTTATTGCTTTGCTCCAGCTGAACGACTTTGTCCAGCAGGCTCATTCTTTCTCTATCTCCTGAAAAGTCGCGCTGAATGTCTGTTCCGCGCGGTTTGGGCTGGGTTTTTTTCCGGCTTTGTCGGCCTTTCTCTTTGTCTCATAGCCGTCGCTCTCATATTTCAGACAGCACATCAGCCGCCCGCAGATCCCGGAAATTTTTGTGGGATTCAGTGATAAATTCTGATCTTTCGCCATTCGAATAGACACCGGCTCGAAATCCCCGAGAAACGAGACACAGCACAGTTCCCGGCCGCAAGAGCCGATTCCGCCCAACATCTTCGCCTCATCCCGCACGCCGATTTGACGCAGCTCAATGCGGGTTCGGAAAATGGCCGCCAGATCCTTCACCAGTTCCCTGAAATCCACCCGTCCGTCGGCGGTGAAATAAAACACAATTTTGCTGGAATCAAAAGTGTATTCCACATCCACCAATTTCATGGGCAGTTCATGCTCGGCGATCTTCTGAATACAGATTTTTTTGGCTTCCTCTTCTTTGACCCGGTTCTGCTCGATTTTGTCCACATCTTCCTGGGTGGCCAGACGAACGAGCTTCTTTAACGGCGACACCAACTGCTCGTCCGGGATCTGGCGGTTGCCGATCACCGTTTTTCCAAATTCAACCCCGCGAACCGTCTCCACAATCACATGGGTGTGCGGCGCTATTTTTTGCCCGTCCGGATCAAAATAATAGGTTTTGCATGACGATTTAAAGCGTACTCCGATGACCTCAGACAAGAATATCCCTCCTCGCTTATTCCGACCGAAACCGGCCGGCGCGCTCAATTTTTCTCAGATCCAAAAACAAACTCTCCAACACCAATAACGCGTTTACATTGCGCGACAGCATCCATAACGCCTCCCGAATCAGTCCCTGGGCCTCGCAGCAGGTCAGGGGATCCCACGGTCCTCCCCCGGAGACCGCCTGAACCATCCGGTTCCGATAAATCTCTTCCATAGCTTCCAGCACAGGCTCCAGCTTGTCCTTCTCTTTATCCAGAGAAGCGGCCCACCGGAATGCCTCCAGCAAAGACGCGGGCAGGGATTCCAGTATCCGCAGCCCGGTTTCCGGTTCCAGACGCGCCGCGCTTTCCCCGAAAGGCACCTGCCAGCACCGGGACAAGATGGTCGGAAGCATGTTTTCTATTTTCAGGGTCAGCAATATCAGCACCGTAGCCCGCGGCGGTTCCTCCAGGAGCTTCAGCAGGCTGTTGGCCGCCTGATCGGTTAATTTCCGCGCGTCTTCCAGAACGATGACCTTCGTCGCGCCTTCCAGCGGCTTGCGTTGGGCGATTTCCCGCAGGGGCCGGACCTGTCCGATTTTCATGGAGGCTTCGTCCGGCAGAATCCACGTCAAATCCGGATGAGTCCCCTGGGATGTTTTCCGGCAATCCGGACAAACCCCGCAAGGGAACCCATCCTCCGTCAAACAGGCGCAGTTGAGGCTTTGAGCCAGAATCAGCGCGCTTTCGCGCATTTCCTCCTCCTGGGAGCCATAGAACACATAGGCGTGAGACGGGCGGTTCATCGCCACGTTTTTCAGAACCCTCTCAAAAGCCTGATTTCTCATGAATATAAGTCCACCAGAAGCCCCCGGATCTCATCCAGCTTATTCAGCATTTTCAGCGGGTCTTTTTGCTGACTCAAAGTGATTTTGGTCAATTCGTCCAGTTCCAGATTGATCCGCTCAATCCGCTGATATAACTTGGATTTGCCGAACCGGCTCCAGCCCACCTGCTGGCGCATCACATACACCTTGCCCTGGGTCTCTTTCAAAAAATGCCGCAGCAAGTCTTTATAGTTCCTTAAATCCGGCAGGGAAAAACTCCTGGCCAGCCGCCCGCCCAAATCGTCCAGCTGATGAAGCAGTTTGTTCAGCGATTCCTGCCAAAGCAGCGGCTCCTGCTGTTCCAGCACATCCAGAAAATCTTTTTTGTCCGCCGCGTGAACCCCGACGGTCTCCTCCGCCTTCATTAAGGTACGCGTATGTTTCGAACGCCTTTGAAACTCAATCCTCATATCGCATCATGCCTTTTCATACTTTTTCATACCTTTTCGTACTTTTCCACGTCCAGCACAAAAATCGTCGCGCCTCCGATTTTTACATTGAATGAAAACGGTATCACAGCCTCCCCCGGCAGCGACATCGGTTCGACAGAAACCATCTCGTTCCGGGGATGGCACAGGGATTTGACCAATTCCACCACTTCACGCACCTGGCTGTCCTCCAGCCCGATCAGAAGCGTGGTGTTCCCTTTTTTCAGGAAACCGCCGCTGCTGGTCAGTTTGGTCACCTGAATGCTCCTCTTTGTCAGCCCTTCTATTAAAGAATAAGCATCCATATCATCCACGATACACATGATCATCTTCATTGCCGCCGCTCTCCTTTCCAAACTCCACCTACTAATCACTGTTCACTACTCCCTGCAAACCTGAATCCGCCCTCCGCTCAGAAGACCGGTCAGGACGCCGCCCTTGCCCCGGATCTCCACAAGCCTCTCTATATCGCCGCCGTTCAGCCGCTGCCCCGGGAATATCAAGGGCGTCCCCGGCGGATATACCGCCACGGCGCCGGCCGCCAGCCTGCCCCGAGCCTGGGTTAGACCTACCGCTTCCCGTTCGCTGAAGAACACCTCCCTGGGCGTCCGCTCCACAGTGACCGCCGCGCTTTGGCGGATCAAGGAGTCAGGCGCGGACTTGACAGACGCGGGTTTGACAGACGCGGATCCGGCGCGGTCCCGGGCAATTTGCCTCAGAGCGGACAGCAGCCGCCGAACGTCTCCGGAACCGTGGCCGATGGTCAGCATACACAGCACATAGAAGTCCGTGTCCATCTCCACATCTATTTCATACCGCTCCCGCAATATCCCGGCCAGATCATGCCCGGACAATCCCAATTCCGCCGCGGAAAAAGTGATCTTACAGGGATCCGTCTCTCCCGCGTCCGCCTCATCCTGAAACAGGCGGTATCCTCCGATGTCACGGATGCCCTGAGCCGTTTCCGAGGCCAGAGACGCCATTTCCTGAAGCTTCTCCCTGCCTTCTGTTTCTATATACCTTCCCATGGCTTCCAGAGACGCCATAAGCATATAGGATGGACTGGAGGACTGGAGCAGCCGCAGCGCTTCCCCCAAACGTCCGGACCAGGCCGGGTTCACGCAATGAAGCAGAGCGGTTTGGGTCAGACTCCCCAGTGTCTTATGCGTTCCATGCACCAGCGCGTCCGGGACGTACGTCAGCGCGGATTTCGGCCCCACTCCGGTGAACGGCAGGTGAGCGCCATGGGCCTCATCCACCAGCCAGGCTGTCCCCGGCCTCTTTTTCAGCGAAGCGGCCAATCGATCCAAGGGCGCGCCTACCCCATGGTAGCCGGGATGCACGGTCACCGCCAAATCCCCGTCCGCGCCCCCGTCCAGCATGCGCTCCCACGCCCGGGCGTCCACTCCCAGAGAAACGCCCCAGACGGGATCCGTCCGGACGGGCGCGTAAGCAGGTCTGCCCCCGCTCAGCACCATGGCGTGATGCAAAGAAACATGAGCGTCCGCCGGCAGCCACAGGGTTTTTCCAGGCGCGTTCATGGCCAAAACAGCCGCCATCAGCCCCACGGAAGCGCCGTTGATCAAAAAAAACGCGGCGCTGGTTCCGTAAAGCCGGGCCATGCGCTCCTGAGCGTCCCGCAAGCAGCCTTCAGGCGCCATTAAACTGTCCAGCCCCGGCAGTTCGGTTAGATCCATAGCCGGCCCGGCCTCGCGCAGGAACCTTTCAAAAGGCGCCCACATGCCCTTTCCCCTCTGGTGGCCCGGCATATGAAACCCCAGGCGGCCCGAACCGGCTTTCCCGGCCAGCGCCGCCAGCAGCGGCGCCCCTTCGAACAGGTCGTTTTCCGGAACGCTCTCCGATCCGCTTCCCATAGCCTCTCCCGCCCGCCGCGTCAATCCGCCGCGGCGCATTCCCCGCCCCTGCCGGTGAGCATCTCCATCCCGTGGGACAGAACGGGCAGAATCACGCTTAAATTCTCCCGGACAGCCTTGGGACTCCCGGGCAGGTTAACGATCAAAGTTTGGCCGCGAATGCCCGCGGCCGCCCTGGAAAGCATGGCGCGCGGGGTCGCCTCCATACCTTTGACCCGCATCGCCTCCGTCAAACCCGGCGTCAGGCGCTCCACCACATCCAAAGTGGCTTCCGGCGTCACATCCCTGGGTGAGAAGCCGGTGCCGCCGGTGGTCAGAATCAAATCGCATTTCAAATCATCCGCCATATGCCGCATCGCCGCCGACAACCGGTCCCGGTCGTCAGGCAAAACCGCGTATTCAGCCACCTCCGCTCCCAGCGGCTCCATCATCCGCCGGATGACCTGCCCGCTCTCATCTTCCCTCTGCCCCGCCGCCCCCTTATCGGAAGCGGTCAAAATCCCCACAATCATACGATCATCCCCTGTTAAGCCCTATTTTGCTATAACTGCGCTTCGTAGTTTGGAAATGCGCGTCTGTCAAGGACGGGCGGCAGGATGCCGCCCCTACATATGCATCATTCACGGTACCGCAGGGGCGGCATCCTGCCGCCCGAAAATCCGGATCCGCCCAAACCTGTCACTTGCATATTTGACAAGAGAACTGCTTCCAGTTAACATTATATTACACAAACGCAAGAAAATCATCTATAATTATATGAGCGGCAAGAAATTTTTCTGAAATACTTGGAGCCCTAAATATTTAGAATGGAGGCAGAACGGCATGAACAAAGTCAACTTGAAGGACTTAGCGGAGGAAATGGATTTTATGCTGGACGAGTGGAGCCATTTCGTCAACAGAAAAACCGGTGAAATCATCTCCATTGAGGACAGGTATCTTAGGACTCGTTAAACAATAATCTGCGATTTTTCACTTGCCCTTTCGCCGCCGGACTGCGTTGTCGTCAGTCGCCATACCACTGCGGGTATGCCTCCTTCCTCCGCCTTGTCCGAC
>JAISDM010000113.1 GCA_031264885.1 Peptococcaceae bacterium
GTGTGGAATATGGGGATTACACAATGAACCACGTGCTAGGGTGTTCCCACGGCTGTCTGTACCCTTGCTACGCCTTCCTCATGGCTAAGAGATTTGGGAAGGCGGCGACCTATGAGGAATGGTGCAAGCCTAAACTCGTGAGCAACACCCTCGGAATCCTCGACCGTGAAATCCCGCGCCTGAAAGCAAAGATTGAGTCCGTTCAGCTGTGTTTTACCGCTGACCCGTTTATGTATGGGTATGACGAGGTCGGGGCGATGAGCATGGTGGCAATCCGAAAGCTGAATGCGGCGAACATTCGTTGCACGGTTCTCACCAAAGGGTTGTTACCTATTGAGTTGGTGGAGCAGTCCGATAAGAACGAATACGGCATCACACTGATATCGCTTGACGAGGGCTATCGCAGCCGCGTCGAACCCAGCGCGGCTTCTTGTACAGAACGCATCGCCGCCCTAAAAGCCCTAAGTGACCGAGGCTGCAAAACGTGGGTAAGTGTCGAGCCTTATCCCACACCGAATTTAATACAGCAGGACTTGGCGGCAGTCCTTGAGGCGGTGTCGTTTGCCAATCGGATTATCTTCGGGCGGACAAATTACAGTAAGAAAATCTCTGCGTACACAACGCACAGGGCATTTTACAACGAGCAAGCCGATATCGTGATTCGATTCTGCGATGAGCGTGGCATCGCCTACTACATCAAAAATGGCACGATGACGTGAGAATAAGGAAAGAGAGGGAGTAAACCTATGGCTACGAGAGGTAAAAGTATAAATCTATTTCTGATGGACGGTGACCCTAACGGGCGCTTCGGCTTTTCTCCTTGGCGCTCCGACAAACGGCAATGTGGAGTGGAAAACCGAAGACGGCAAGACGCTGAAAGAGATTGAGGCGAGCGAGGTAAGTGATGTATAACCCGCCAAGACATCATCGACTTCTGCCTGATGTTACTCGTTGCCTACGAGGACTACTCGTTTGACGACATCGCCGACCCCGGCGTGTGGACGGTTATGCGGCACAGGGCAAATCGGCCTACCACATGAACAAAGTCCACTGGAACACGGTAGCTGTTGGTGGTGTTTCTGCGTCATTATCTGCGGAATGTTTGCTCAAAATATTGGAATACAAAACACAGGTACTGCTAGACGAGTCAGCTAATGCTTGGAGAATTCAAATTTTTTGTCAACCCGTGTTTTTTGACATTAAGGTGTAAATGGTTGCAAAAAACAAGAATTGTATTATCATAATGATGGTTATACGCATGTTGTTTGATGATACAAGAAATCCGGAGCGGCAAACCGACCGCGTTAAGGAGGGAAACGGCCGTTGGGAATGACAATTTCGGAGAAGATCATAGCGGCGCACGCGGGTAAAGAACGCGTGGCGCCTGGAGAAATCGTTACAGTCAGCGTCGATGTCAGCATGGTGAATGAAATGGGCGGCGCCGGCTGTCTGCGGATGCTTGAAGACTTGGGGACCGAGAAGAAGTTTGCGGATCCGAAGAAGGCCGTCATTGTGGCCGATCACTTAACGCCCAACCGTGATATTGCCGCCGCCGAATGGGTCAAATATGCCAGGGACAGAGCGGGCATATATGGATTCCAGTTTTATGAAATGGGAAACGGCGGCATTGAACACGTTATTTTGCCGGAAAAGGGCATGGTTCGTCCCGGAATGGTCGCGATCGCGGCAGACTCGCATACGACGACCTACGGGGCGCTCGGTTTGTTTTCCACGGGGGTCGGATCCACGGATTTGGCCGCGATCTGGGCGCTGGGGAGAACGTGGCTGAAAGTCCCGGAAGCGATTAAGGTGACGTTCTCGGGCAAGAGGCAGCCCTGGGTGTCGGGAAAGGATTTGATTCTGTATTTGATCGGACAAATCGGTGTGGACGGGGCAAGATATAAGACGCTTGAATATCGCGGGGATACGGTGGACGGTCTCGATATGGCCGACCGGTTCGCGATTGCGAACATGTCTGTGGAGGCCGGCGCGAAAAACGGCGTTTTTCATGTGGACGAAAAGACGGAAGCCTATGTCAAAAGCGCGACGTCCGAGTCTTACACGATTTACGCGAGCGATGAGGACGCGGTGTATGCTCAGGAACTCTCATTCCGTTCGGAGGAGATTGAGCCGCAGGTGGCTTATCCGGATTTGCCGTCGAACACGCATCCTGTATCGGAAGCCGAAGGGATCCGGATCGACCAGGTCGTCATCGGGTCCTGCGCCAACGGCAGGCTGGAGGATCTCAAGACCGCCGCGGCTCTTTTCGATGGGCGCGAGGTGGCGGCGGGGACGCGCTGCATTGTGATTCCCGGCAGTCAGAAGGTATATCTTGACGCGTTGAAATCCGGTGTGCTGGAGACGTTGGCGGAAGCGGGCTGCGTCGTCGCCGCGCCGACCTGCGGGCCCTGTTTCGGCGGTTATATGGGCATTCTCGCGGCAAACGAGACATGCCTTTCCACGACGACGCGGAATTTTACCGGACGCATGGGCGATCCCACCAGTAAGGTATATCTGGGGAGTCCCGCTGTCGCGGCGGCGACGGCGATCCGCGGGGCGATCGCGCATCCGGACAATATCTAAGGACGGGATACGCCAGGGATTCGGGATACGAAAAGACGGGAGGCGGCGCGCTTGGCGGCACATTTAATTGAAGGGAAAGTCCACATGCTTGGGCGTGACATTAATACGGACCTAATTTCGTCCGCGAAGTATTTTTCGGGCAAAGGTTTGGCCAGGCATAATTTGAATTATGTACTCTATGATTATGATCCGGAATTCGGAGCGGGATATGAGCCGGGGACCATTCTCGCGGCGGCGGAGAACTTCGGCTGCGGGTCGTCCCGGGAGATTGCGGCGGTATTGTTCAAGGAACTCCAGGTTCCGGCGATTTTGGCCGAATCCTTCGCGAGAACATTTTACCGCAACTCAATCAATATCGGCTTGCCCATATTCGAGGCGCCGGATGTAACCCGGATGTTTGAGAACGGCCATATCGCGAGGATTGATCCCGCTTCGGGGATGATCGAAAATGTGACGACGGGAGCGAAGATATATATTCCGCCCATGCCTCCCGAGATTCAGAAGATCATCGACTTGGGCGGCTTGATGCCGTATGTGCTTGAACAATTGACGGCAGAATGACGTTTTGTTTATATTTTACATAATTTGGAGGTTATGATGAACAGTACAGAGAGAAAGATCGTTGACTTATTGAAAGAACTTAAAGAAGACTATGGAATGATTGGCGTCAAAACGGAATTCGAGGCCGAGGCCGCGATGATGGACGAGTTGTGCCGGCTGAAAGATGTGACGTCGAAAGCGGATTTGGGGATTTCTCTGAAAATCGGAGGATGCGAAGCCGCGACGGGGATCAAGACCGGCAAAGTGTTGGGGGTGGCCCGTATTGTGGCGCCGATGATCGAGTCGGCGTTCGCGCTGAAGAAATTCGTGCGCTGCGTACAGAAGCATTACGCGCCCGATGAATTCGAAGACGTGGAACTCGGCATCAATGTCGAGACGATCACCGGGTACAGTCAATTTGACGAAATGCTGGAGAGTCCGGAATATCAATCGCTTGCGAGCGTTGTTTTCGCCAGGGGCGACATGGTGGGCTCCATGGGGCAAACCCATGAGTACATGGAATCGGATGAGCTTTGCGTTATGGCGGACAGTCTGTTCAAGAGATCGAAGGCCAAGTATCCGGAGATCGAATGCGTGCTGGGAGGCGTGCCTTCGCCGAGGTCTTTCGCGTTCATGCGGAAGATCGATCCCGCGGTTCTGGACGCGTATGAAGGCAGAAAAATGATTTTTGGCGTATCCTGCGGATTCGGCGGCAAAGCCGTTGAGGGATTCGCGAAAGGCTTGCAGTTTGAAATCCTGTGGTGCGAGAATAAGATGAATTATTTCGACAGGCTTCTGAAAGAGGATTCGGGTAAGCTGAAAAGCCTGAAGGATACCCTTGAGTATACGAACAGCCTTATGTAAGAAGCGCGGTTCGCGGTTAAAATAAAGACGGGCGGCAGGATGCCGCCCCTACAGATGTGCCCTCCACGGGACCGTAGGGGCGGCAATCTGCCGCCCCGAACAGTCTGAATTACACCAATGCTGGTTTGCCGCCGGGGAAAAATTTATGTT
>JAISDM010000122.1 GCA_031264885.1 Peptococcaceae bacterium
GGCATGAAATGGATATGCCTGTATATCCCGTCAAACCGAAACTCTAACCGCCGGTTCTTTTCCATATCCGCCAGCGTATTCAACGCCGCGCTATCGGACTCGCCGAAAAGTATCGCCGAGTCCACGCCGGATACGCCTGCGTTCAGGCGGCCGGTCTCGATTAGGCTGTGCAGCGCTTTGAACTCGCCCATCCCGTTCCATTTCATGACCGCGCCGCGCGTATTGTAAACCGCGTAACAGCGCCCGGACGCGAACAGCGCTCCGGCCATCCGCGTGAACATCGTTTTGTTCATCTCGGTATTGCCGATTTGCTTTAAGAGTTTCCCCGGATAGAACGCCGGCCCGGCGGGGACAACCGTTTTTATCCCGGTATTCTGAAGCCCCGGCAAGCGGTACGGCCTAAACTCAAAACCCGCTCCCATGCACATGCCCAGCGCCTCGGCTACGCGGTGGTTCCGTTCTTTGTGCGCGGCGTCGTTGGGGAAATTATGCGCCCGGAATACTTGCAAGTAATACTCTTTGGCTCCGATCCAATCCAGTATAGGGAGAGCGCCTTTGGACAGCCTTAGTGATTTTAAGGGGCCTTTTCCGGCGATGGTGAAAAGCAATTCCGTTGTAAATTCCGTATCGGTCTGAGGATTGTAAAAGGTTTCAGGCGAAGCCAGTTTATGGATCAACGCTTTGTAAACGCGTTCGTTTCCGAGGATACGCATCGACCGAATGGGGTACTCACCCGCGATCGAAAGCAGCGTTACAAGCCGATGCGCCTGACTGCCCGCGCGAAAGTATATCATTTCGTTAAACTCCTTATTTGGCGGCTGAACAGACAAGGTGACTGCTCTCTTTGTCTTGCCACTCCATAATATCTGGCTTTAAATACCGTATTTTAGGGCTGTAACAGATTAAAATGCCTTCCTTCAAGACCGTTTCATCGCTAAAAAATATATGTAATTTGTATCGCGCGGTCCCCGCCTGTTTTTACATATAATTTTTTCGCGTTTCAAGGCATGGTTTCATACAACGCCGGGCTCTCTTCCGGCATTTCGGGTTCATGCGTCAGCCAGTCTTGGAAATCCGTTTTCGGCACGACGTAGACCTCGGTGCGCTCCCGTCCGCCCGCGGCGCCGCAATAGTAATGCGTACACACCGAGGGGTCGTCGTCCGGCATGACATACAGCGCCACGGCGTCCGTCACCGTGTTGGTTTCTATATTGTCGTGGTCGCGTCTCCTGCGCTCCGGCCGCCGCCGGTCGTAGACATGCCGATAGATAATGACGCAATCGGTATAGCGAACCGACGGGCGCGGCAGAAAAAAATCCCGCAGCGCGGGATAGAGAAACGAGCGGATATACTCAACCGACCCTCCCTGCTTCTTGGGAAGGAGCAAGGGTATTTGTAATGAAAACCACCCCTCCCGTGTAAAGCCTATACGCACGGGAATGTTGTTCCGCATAACCTTTTCAATGTCGGGGCCCGCGTTCGGATGCCCTGTATACGCCGGCAGGGCGCGGGACAAAAGCGCCGCCTGTTCCGCCGACGCCTCCAACTTGAACGCTTGCGCATACGCGGCGGCCATATCGCCGGCGCCGTAAAACATCCGCGCGTATTCCGCTCTAGATTCCATGCTTTTTAATTTCGCGCCAATCTTATCCAGCGTTTTCACAAACGCGCTATTTCTGTCCATTCGCTATCCCCTCCGAGAAGAAAGTTACCTCCGGCTCTTCCGCGCCGCGAAAGTCCACCGTCGCGAAAAGGCAGGGCACTTTCGGCAGTTTCAACTGCGCGGCCATGGAAGCGAACGGCAGCACAATGATATATTTCAGGCCGTCCCCCGGTTGCAGCAGTTTCAGCAGGCTCTCTTCCCCTTCGTGCAAAACCACTATTTCATAGCCCGTATTCTCCTTTAAGAAGAACAACTGCGCAGGATAGACGGCGGGGTAATGCGCCATAGGATCCACCTGTCCGATGAATTTCAGCAACACCCAAACCGCGAGGATTGTGCGCTGGTCCGGCCGGCACATCGAATCGAGGCCGATATAATATCCGCCGCTTACGTCCTCCGCCCGCAACTGCCTTTTCAAATTCTTAATGATTTTCTCCGCCGTCGGTTTCGGCTTTTGCAGCATTCGTACCAACTGCGCCTTTGGCAGCGCGCCGTACTGCGACAGCCATTTCATCACATATATTTCTTCCTGTAAAAGCATCTTCGCTCCTCCTTTAAGCCATGCCTCTTTTTTTACTTAAAATGGATTCCAAATCCGCGCGGTCGGTCGTGATCATTTCTTTCTCGGTTTCGGATGCCTTGATAACGACCGGCGCTTTGTTGTTTCCGGCGCAAACGAGCGCTTCGCCGCGCCCGAACCGCGCGACGGCCCGCGCCTCCGTTTTTGTCAGATTCAGAATGTCCCGCACATATTTCGCCTCGTCCGGTTCAAGGTTGAGGATGATCTTGCTCTGGCTGTTGTTGATGATCGCCCTGCCGTACCGCCCGTCGTCCAAACCGAAGAAGTCGGATAAATCCTGCGTGGCCGCGATAGCCGCGCCGCCGTACCCGCGAATCGTTTTGAACACCGTCAGGCAAAACTCGGCGGCCGCCTTATTAGACGCCGCGCCAACGAGTTGCCAGATCTCGTCTATAAATACGGCTTTTTTCCGGGTCCTGTCGGACTTGACGACATCCCAAACATAATCGAGCGCGATCATCATCCCGACGGGCAGCATCTTCCCTTTCAGTTCCGAAAGGTCGAGTACGGTATACTTGTTGGAAAGGTCTACGTTCGTCTGCTTGTTAAAGGCTTGCGCCGAGCCGCTCACAAACCGGCTGAGCGCCGCATGGACGCGTTTCGCCTCGGCGACGGTTTCAAGCCTTTTTTGCAGATCGCCGAGAATCGGCATCTGTCTCATCTTCGGCGGCCTATCGGGCGCGTCCCCGCAGGGCGCGGCCGTCTCGTGCGTAATACCGAAATCCGCGTATAATTTGATCAGGGTTTCGTCCAGAATCTGCTCCTCCTCATAAGTCATGTCGGGCATCAACAGCGAGAAAAACACCGTCAGTTGCTGTACCTTCCGGGACAGCGGCGAATCGCCCTCCGAATAGCCGGCCCCGTCGATCAGTTGCATCTCCGGCGCAACCGTGCGCCGGATTTCCATGATGTTTATGCAATGCGGCGAGCCCGCCCCAAGGCTGATGAAACTCCCGCCGATATGGGCGCACGCCCGTCGGAACTCATGGCCTTTGATCGGCGCTATGGCAAAGCACTGTATCCCGCGCGTCCGCATACGCAGCGCGAGCAGTTGCAATGTAAACGTCTTGCCCGCGCCGCTTGTCCCGATCAGGTTCAGGTTGGCGTTCTTGTTCTTTTTTGTGTTGAACAAATCGACAATGCACAGCGAGTTGTTTTGCAGGTTGACGCCGAGCAGTACCCCCGTATCGTCCGACATTTCAAAACTCGTGAACATGTATGCCGAGGCCGCCCCGCTCGTCAAGACATTCCGTCTGCTCCTCCTTTCCAAAGCGGGGTCCATCCGCAAAAACGGCATGACCGATTTCAACGCCTGTTCCTGCCGGAACCTGCAATCGGACACATGGATGTCCGCCGATTTGAGTATGTCCGTTATTTGCCGCTTACGCCAAAGCAGCGTTTCATAGGTATTTGCCGATACCGTTATGAACACCGACATATAAAAGAAATCCTCGTTGCTATTGGCAATCTCCTGTTTTATATAATACCCCGCGCCGATCGAATTCGCCAACTCCTCGTAATCGGCGCCGGT
>JAISDM010000144.1 GCA_031264885.1 Peptococcaceae bacterium
GAAGGAAATATTGGAGCGGCAATATGCCGCGCTTATCCCGAAATGACGGGGCGGATCCGGGTTTTCGAGCGATCCCGGGCGGCAGAATGCCGCCCCTAGGTTGCCGGGAATGATGTATATGTAGGGGCGGCATTCTGCCGCCCGTTTTTGGCAGGCGCCGGAATGGATTCAGCTGCCCCGCTTCAGGCGTCGGTTTCGGCGAATTGGCTGTTGTACAGTTCCGCGTAGAAGCCTTGGGCGGCCATTAATTCGTCATGGGCGCCCTGTTCGACCACGTCGCCGTTGTTCATGACCAAGATCAAATCCGCGTTGCGGATGGTGGACAGCCGGTGGGCGATGACGAAGCTGGTCCGGCCTTCCATCAGGCGGCTCATGGCTTTCTGGATCAGGATTTCGGTGCGGGTGTCCACGCTGGAGGTGGCTTCGTCCAGAATCAAAATGAAGGGATCCGCCAGAATTGCCCGGGCAATAGTGAGCAGCTGTTTTTGCCCCTGGGATATGTTGGAGGCTTCTTCGTTCAGAATCATCTGGTAGCCTTCCGGCAGGGTCTGGATAAAATGGTCCGCGCAGGCGGCTTTGGCGGCGGCCGCTATGGCTTCCCGGCCGGCTGTCTCGCTGCTGTAGCCGATGTTGGCGCCGATGCTGCCGTTAAACAGCCAGGTGTCCTGGAGCACCATGCCAAACAGCCGGCGCAGATCGCCGCGGCGCATGTGGTCGATGGGAACCCCGTCCACACGGATTTGACCGCCTTTCAGCTCGTAAAAACGCAGCATCAGGTTGACCAAGGTGGTTTTGCCCGCGCCGGTGGGCCCGACGATGGCTACGGTTTGCCCCGGCCGGATACGGAAGCTCATGTCGCGGATCAGAGGAGCGGCGTCCGAATAGCTGAATTGCGCGTGGTCAAACTCGATTTCGCCTTTAGGCGTTGGAATCAGGCTGGGCGGGTCATTGTCGGGGCGTTCCTCCGCTTCGTCCAGAATCTCGAAAACCCGCTCCGCGGAAGCGACGGTGGATTGAATGATGTTGATCATGGTGGCGGTTTGCATAACGGGCTGGGTGAAGGTTCTCATGTATTGGATGAAGGCTTGGACATCGCCGATTTGAATGGCCCTTTTGGCCACGAGAACGCCTCCGGCCACGCAGATCAGGCCGTAGCCCACCTGAGTGACAAAGCCCATGGCGGGCATGATGACGCCTGAGACGAACTGCGCCTTCCAGCCTGAGGCGTAGAGTCTGTCGTTGATGGCGCCGAAGGTTTGACGCGCGGCTTTCTCATAGCCGAATGCCTTGACGATTTTGTGGCCGGTGAACATTTCCTCCACATGACCGTTCAGCTTGCCCAAATCTCTCTGCTGGCCTGAGAAAAATCTTTGGGAGTTCTTGGCGATGATGTAGGTCAAAAAAGCGCTGGACGGCAAAGTGACCAAGGCGACCAAGGTCAGCAGCGGGCTGATGGACAGCATCATGACAAGAATGCCCGTGATGGTGACCAAGGAAGTGACGAGCTGGGAAAGGCTTTGCTGCAGTGTATTGGAGATATTATCCATATCATTGGTGACCCTGCTCAGAATTTCACCGTGGGGCCGTTCGTCAAAATATTTCAGGGGCAGGCGGTCCAGTTTCTCCTTGACCGCTTCACGCAGAGAAAAGGCGGTATTCTGGGAAATTCGGGACATAATGGACGCCGTGGAAAAATTACACAGCATACTGAGGATGTACAGGCCAGCCATCAGGAACAAGGCGTTTGCCACATATCCCATATCAAAGGCCGGCGCGGACCGGATCCGGAGCGCCGCCTCGCCCAGATGGGTGGTGATTTGTCCCAGGATCTTGGGCCCGACGACAGAGAACCCGGCGCCGGCGGCGGATAAGACGGCGGCCAGAATAAAGTAAAACTTCTGCGGCGCCAAGAAACGGACCAGCCGCTTCAAGGTAGCCGGGAAATTCCTGGCTTTCTCCGCCGGGCGCGATAAGGCCATAGGCCCGCCCCGCGGCGGCGGCGGGGATTGCGGTCGGGTGTTTGTCTGTGCGTTACCGCTCATTGAGCCATTCCTCCTCCGGAAGCTGGGACGCGACGATTTCGTGGTATATGGCGCAGGTTTGCAGCAGATCTCTATGAACGCCGGCGCCGACGATCTCCCCTTGATCCAGGACGATGATCTGATCCGCGTTCATAATGGTGCTGACCCGCTGGGCGACGATGATCACGGCGGCTTCTTGGGTTTCCTGTTTCAAAGCGGCGCGGAGCAGGGCGTCGGTCTTAAAGTCGAGGGCGGAAAAACTGTCGTCAAAGACATAAATATCCGGCTTTCGGACCAGGGCGCGGGCGATGGACAGCCGCTGTCTCTGGCCGCCCGACAGGTTGACGCCCCCCTGAGCCAGGCGGGAGCCGAATCCGTCCGGCAGCTGAGAGACGAAATCCAATGCCTGGGCGGTCTCCAGCGCGCGCCTGATCTCTTCCTCGGAGGCGTCTTCTTTGCCGAGACGAATGTTCCCGTTGACGGAGCCGGAAAAAAGGACGGCGGTCTGCGGGACGAAGCCGACGCGTTTCCGGAGACTGTCCTGGGTCATTTGGCGAATGTCGGTTCCGTCCATCAGAATCCGGCCGGCGCTGACATCGTAAAAACGCGGGATCAGGTTGACCAAGGTGGATTTGCCGGCGCCGGTTCCGCCGAGGATGGCCGTGGTCTTGCCAGGCTCCGCGGTGAATGAAAGATCCTTCAGGGCGGGCAGTTCCGCCCCCGGATAAAAGAAGCTCACATGATCGAATTCAACGCGTCCTTTGAGTTCGGGACCGGTTCCGGTTCCGGCGGCTCCGGTTCCGGCGGGACGGGCGGGCTCGGCGGCGGCGGACGGATCCAGGATCTCCGGCGTCATGTCGAGTACCTCGTTGATGCGTTCGGCGGAAGCCTGAACCCTGGGAATCATCATGAACATCATGGTGATCATAATGAAAGAGAACAGAATTTGCGTGGCGTATTGGATAAAGGCCACCATATCCCCGATTTGCAGCCGGTCCTGGACGACTTTGCCGCTGCTGAACCAGACGATGACCAATATGGTCAGATTGATGAACAGCATCATCAGCGGATTCATGGCGGCCATGAGCTGCTGGGCGCGAATGGATACATCCGTGAGATCCCGGTTGGCGTTCCGGAAACGGTCACGTTCGTATCTCAGCTTGTTAAAAGCCCGGATTACCCGTATGCCTGTGAGGTTCTCCCGCAGAACCAGGTTGAGATGGTCCAGTTTTTTTTGGATGATTTGAAACATGGGCATGGCAAAACGTGAAATGACCACCATAAAGAGGATCAGCGCAGAGATCGCCGCGACCAAGATCGCGGTCACGGTCGAATCCCCCCGGACAGAGGCCATCAATATCCCGCCCACGCACATAACGGGCGCGTAAATCACGAAACGGAAGGCCATCACCAAAGTGGTCTGGATCTGTACCATATCGTTGGTGGTCCTGTTGATCAGAGAGGCGGCGCCGATTTGGTCAAATTCGTGCAGCGAATAATCTTCCACCCTGGAAAAAACAGCGCTTCGCAGATCTCGGGCAAATCCCGCGCCGATCCTGGAAGATACGAAACTGCCGGCGATTGAGCACGCGGCGGCGCCCAAGGCGGTCAGCAGCATCCACAAGCCGTTCGTGAGGATATAGCCGATGTCGCCTTTGAGCATACCTTGGTTCATCATGCCGGCCATCAGCGCGGGCAAGGCCAGTTCCCCCATAGCCCGGCCCAGCGTGAGCAGAACCATCAGCGCGACCAGCCTGGTGAAGGGCTTCAAATATTTCAAGAGTTTACGCATGTTTCGTCAGATCTCCTGTTCCGATGGGCTTGTACGGGCGGGCGGGCGGCAGGATGCCGCCCCTACGGCGCCGCGAATGACGTATCTGTAGGGGCGGCATTCTGCCGCCCGTCTTGGCAGACGCGACGCGAACCGAGGATTCATTGCTGGTTTTGACACGCGGCCAGGGCTGCGCCCAGGCTGGAGCCGTCCTGGATAAAGATCCATGAGGGGGCGGCGGCGGGCCAGGATCCGCGGCTGCGCCTGCGGGCCCAGCCTTCCTGGAGCGCGTTTTTGAGCGCGGCTTGGTAGCCGGGCGTTTTTTCATAGAGGGAGCCGTCTACGGAGATGCCCGGGGACGCGGGATCCGCCGGATCCATCTCGGGCGCCAGATGGTCCAGGATGCCCAAGAAGGTGGCGGCGACCAGTCTGGCGGAACGGGCGGTCACGCGGCGGCTGAGTTCCAGCATCAGATCCGTTCCGGAGGGACGCGGCGGCGCGGGCGCCGCCTGGCCGGACTCACAAAGCTCAAGCAGGCGGCTGATTTGGGTGGTGGGCAAAGACCAGGGCTTGGACAGATCCTCTATTTCCAGCCATTGGGCCGATTCCGACCGCTGGGCGGGGGAGGCTAGATCCATAAAGGCGGAACGGACAATCTCGCCCAGGTAGTGGCCGGAGGTTTTCTTCTCCAGCAATTGGGCTTGGGGCCGCTCGGAGGTCTGATCCAGGCGCCGGTCGTAGACCGTTTCAAAAGCGCCGTCAAAATTGCCGGATTCCAGATTGAGTATGCCCGTACCCGGCTGCATATAACAGGTGTTGTGCCCTGTTCCCATGATGCTGCCGACGGCGCAGCCGGGACGCAGGTAAGAGCCGGAAAGCAGGGTGGCGGTGGTATCGTTTAAGACGGCGACGGGCCGGATGTCCGAGGCGTCCAGACGGGCGAGGGCGTCTCTCAGCAGCCGGTTGATGTCCTGGCCTACGGCGCCGGAGACGGCGATTTCTTTGGTCCAGGTGATCAGGCGCGCTTC
>JAISDM010000174.1 GCA_031264885.1 Peptococcaceae bacterium
AATCATTAAATATCCGGCGCGTAAACATAATCAGGATCTTCCTGTATGATTAAGCTATAGGGGATGTACTCTCCATTCCGGCACATTTTCCATGTTTTTTGCTCATGAGTAAAATTAACGATTTCACTGGTTCGTCGATCTTGCCAAAAAGCGCAGATTTTATCCAGAAGTTCTTTTTCGCTCTCCGAGAGCAAGCCGTCTTCTTGCTCCATGATAGTAAAGTGGATCATCAGCGCATAATCAAGGGGCTTGATGTTGATTTCCCCCTTGTCATACAAATCATCGGTCAGTTTGAAGAAGATATCGGCTGCCGGACCATATTCTCGGCGAACATAACGTACCCCGCTCATCGGTGTCAGGTAGTCGTAAAAATTGCTAAAATCCGCAAGATAGAGTAATTTTGCCAGCTTAGTCTTGGGAATGCCATCTCTAAAAAAGCGAAGGATATAGAAGTACATTTGCTTAAACTTTTCGTTATTACGCGGTTGATCGAAGAACTCAGCAATCGGCACATTAAAATATGCCGACAGTTTCTCAATTTCGCTCATTGCCATAACGCCTCCTTTTGAACTTGAATATTGCTGATGTGGAATATTAGAGTAGTCTTAATTACACATAGCCGCGGAAAGATCGTAGAATAAATGCCTTAACTCGATATTTCTTTTGTCGGATTGGTATTGACAAGTATAGACATAATAATCCAAACCGGCATGACACAATAAAAGAAAGTCATTTGCCGTAACATTTTCGAGAATCTGATTTTGCAGCTTCTTAATTTTTGCTGTGTTTTCGGGGATATTGATGGATCGTATCACATAACCAAGCATAATATTTTGCGCATAGTAAGACGAATATTTCGGCTTTGCCGTTGGGATGAGGAATCGGGCCACACCCTCAGTTACATATTTTCTATTGAGATTTGATGTGCCGTCGATACATTTGCATTCAATAATATAATAAGCTTGGGAATCTCGAAAGTAGTCGCCGGAAATGACTTTGATATCTGTCCGTCCAATATAGCAATTTGTCTCTTCATCGTAGTGTTCCAATGATTGAGGTTCATATCGAAAATTATTTGGCTCAGCGTTGAGATATGTAGATACCAATCTGTTTGTGATTTTATCCTCATTATTTTCTAAAGGATGACTATTGACGCAATCCATACGCATCTGCGTACCGCATTTTGTCAGATGAGCAATTATAATATTTATGACGCCACCTTCAAACGCAGTGTTGACAGTTTCATTCTTAAAACTGCTCATTGGTTTTTCCCTCCATTATTTCTGGAGAGAATTTGGTCTGTCACTTCCATTAAGTCAAGCCGTACTATTGCTGGATGCCAATTTTTGTAATAACTTGGTTTGATGATATAAAATGAGTTTTCCCCAAAATACAATACGTTTCTGAGAGAATAAAACAGTTCATTCGTTTTATGCGCGGATAAGTTTGCAAGCATTGCCTTTTGATTGCCGCCATTGCCATCTATAATTATTAACCACTCAACAGGTTTTTCGTTAAGGAGAACAACTTCAAAGGCACAGTAATGTTTTGCGATGATGGGATAAATCTGTATTTGAATATGCTTTCCTGAATTTGCGAATATCTCGGATAAATAATTATAAAAATATTTTCCGTACAGATTGAAGTCCTGTATAGTTACTTCCCTATTGGCATCACCGTCAGATGCTCCCGTTAATTGAGGAATCTGTATGCGCAAAGCATAGTCAACAAACTCATTGCCGGACAACCCAAACGCGTCAAGAATTGTTTGATTGAGCTTATCAATATCGTCAGAAGTGTCCGCACTGACAACGAATTGGCCTTCTTGTTTTTTTATTCTTTGTATTTGTTCCACTTGTTTGGCAATATCTTCGCTGAACACGAACGGGAAATTCAATATCTCTTCTTGAAGGCGCTGTTCTCTTTCTATACCTGTAGATGAGCCAAGCATCAGGTTTAAATAGGCATATGCTTTGGAATTTATTAAACCGGTAATGTTGAGTAACGAGTCTTTTTGTTCCAATGAACCCTTGAGCGCCCAAACGGTATCGCGAAACACAAAGTCTGTTTCAGAATAAACAGCTTTCATTGTATAATCCGCTGTGTCGGCCCCTTTCATAACCAAACAATATGGTGCGTAAAATAAAGCTTTATTTGAAACTCTGTGTACCCTTTTTTTCCGAAAGTCTTCGAAATTTTCATTTAATATGAAATGATGTATTGCTCCACGTGACTTGAGAAGCGGGCGGGCTAAAAGATGCTGTGCGTCTAACATCGCGCTTTTAGAACCGTCATTATATTCAACGCCCCTGCCCTCTATAATCATTGGAGACTGTGATTTGATATATTTTTCCAGAGTGGGATAGGCTGATTTTAATCTCATAATGGTATCAATATCGCCCGTCAAACCATAGACCATGGTTTTCCATGCCCAGTCGTTTTCCATCAACAATTTTTGCTGTACGCTCTTAACGTCGGTCTTTTCCACAACGATAATATTAAACAAGTGGAAAAACCTGTTTTTTTTCATAGAAATATGCTCGAATCGATTTTCCAGAGTGTTTTCGTCAGAAAAACTGTAAGACAAAACGATGGCGGGAGCATCCGCGTTTTTGAACACAAGTTTTCTTACCGACGACAACTCAATTACGCGGATGAGTTTCGTGTTCGTTAATAAAAACTCTCGAAATCTCTTCGAGGGTTGTTTTTGTAGGTAAAGCGTTTTAGAATGTAATACAAAACAACATTTCGCGTTTTTGTTCTTCACGCAGAAATCCTTTGAACGCATTATAAAAGAACGGCAAGTATCGTTGCTTTGCAAATACTGTTTGTATCCATGATTTATACAATAATCAACGTGCTTGCCTTGATTGCTTCCCCAGGGAGGATTTCCAATTATGAAGTCAAAAGAAACATCTTGCAGAAAAGCAAGTTCTTCTTCGTCAAAAAAATCGCACACTAATAAATTCTTTCCCTTCAAAAGGGGCAAGCGAAATTTTATGAGCGTTTTTGGATTCTTGTAATCCAGAACAGCCAAATAAAGAGAGAATATCGCCACATCAACGGCGTCTCTGTTGAGATCAATGCCGTAAATATTATCTGTCAATGTATTGCATAGGAACGCGTCGTCTTCAGTATACAGTTTGCCTTTTAATTTTTTCTCAATCATACGGCGGTAACTGTCTACCAGAAATGCTCCCGACCCGCATGAAGGATCAAGTATCCGACAAGTTTCGTTCTCTTCAATGTATTCGTCAATTGTCACGTCAAGAATGTAATCCGCTAAGTATTTTGGAGTGTAGAATGTATTGCTTTGGCTTTGCAGTTCCTTACCCAGCAAAATTTCGTAGATATTACTGATCAGTTCAACTGGAATGATGTTAAAATCATATAAGTCAAAAAGGGAAAGTTGTCCGGATTGCGTAGAAATATTAGCAGATAAGAAATCTTTTATTTCCCCAAGCGCCGGTTCCGTGAGGCGCTCAAGAGACTCGTCGTCGAATTCAAAAAGATTTCCATTAAGTTTATCTTTCAAGTGAGAAAAAAAGGCGTATAAATTAGACCTGTCGTTCAGCAGTGTCAGCAATGCTTCCCGCGAAGCCGCGACATCGGAAGAGAAGCCGGAATAATCCAAATTAACGCCACGGTCAATTAAGTAACGAATAAATATAAGGCGAAGCACAAGCTTTGTCGCGAACGGTACTTGGCAGGCGTTTTTTAATCTGTCCGTCAAGAAAGTGAGGTTATCCAATAATGCCTCGTTAAGCTGCTGCCCGCTAAACTGCTGTGTATAACTTTTCCAGAAGTTTTGACTTGTGATTTCCCAAAATGAAAATGGGGAGTTTTCATTAATTTCATCAATTTCATTAAAATGAATCTCCTCCGCTTCAGAAAGGAGATGGGTTTTTTTATCAATTGTACGCCCATTAAATATTTTGATGGCTGCGGCGCCGCAGAATATGGTCACTGGAATCTGTGCGTTCCAAATCTTTTTGTTCAGGTCTATTTGCTCATCTCGATTGGAGGGTTCATCAAAGAACAGAACAAAAGGTTTAGCGTTTACCATATATGCCGCAAACGGAGACAGCGCGTTCAACACTTTCACATTATGAGCGGTCAAGGTTGGGGGATCATAATTATTGCTTCTGCGTTTTAGGCACGGAGAGCCGGAGTACCCAAGCCGCGCTATTATTTCATTCAAATGGTAACGTGAATACGCTTCGGTGTTCTGGCCGATGCTTTCCAATATCTCGCTTGCCACGGCAATTCCCTCTTTCTTCGCTGTGATATTGACCGTCGCCTGAAGTGATTTTATTGTATCATAAGCGCCGCATTCACACAAGATTAACCCTTGTGTCGTCTTCAATTTGCTTAAAATAGTTGAAATATTCTTTTTTCTTCTGTACAACGCGGCCCGGATACATTACAATATAAACAGCACGACCTGTGGATTGCAAGGAGGAACGAATATGTACACATTCAGGTCCTATACAGACCGCATATGGAAGATGCGGGAGGCGATTCGCGACAGGGTGATCCGCGCCGACTCTGAGCGGGCGCTGATTTTGGCGGAGGCATACGATAAGTATAAGGACATAGCGCCCATCATCCAAAGGCCCCTCGTTTATCGCGATATATGTGAAAAAATGACGCTGCGCATTGAGGACGGCGAGTTAGTCGTCGGCAATAAGGCGAAGCATTTCCTGGGCAGCAGCAGGGCATACTGGGCGTTGACGACCGATATTGAGCGTCAATGGGAGAAACGCGCCGACGGGCTGTGGCACAATCCGGCGGGCGAGGAACTGCGGCTTTGTATCGCGCAGGAGGACATCGACCTGGTGCGTTCTGTGGCGCCTGCGCTTGCGCGGAACAATCCCGGACTCACCGCCGACGCGTGGCAGCCGGACGGCGCAAAGGAATTTTTTGAGCTGGAGGCGTCCGACTACGGGCCCGACAGACCGGGCGTCATGATGCTCCCTTGCGGCCATCTCACCCCCGGCTGGGGCAAGATCATCAACGTTGGCTACGGCGCCATACGCAAGCAGGCGCAGGACTGGATGGACGCGCGGTTCGGCAATGTTCAGGGCGGCGACATGTCCAAGTATATGTTCTATAAATCCGCCGCCATAGCCTGCGACGCTGTGACGACGCTCATCAAGCGTTACTCCGCCCTCGCTTCCGAACTGGCGGCGCAATGCGCCGAACCCGGGCGGAAGGCGGAGCTTGAAAAAATGTCCGGCGGTCTCATGTGGATCTCGGAGAACCCCGCGCGCAATTTCTGGGAGGCCTGCCAGGCGGCGATGCTGTACCAGCTGTTTCTGGCTGTCGCGGGCGGATATCCCGCCCTCGCCTTTGGCCGTTTCGACCAGTACACATGGCCTTTTTTGAAAAAAGACTTGGAGTCGGGCGCGCTTACGCTTGACGCGGCGCAGGAGATCGTGGACGCGTTTTTCCTCAAAGCCAACTGCTTCTATGAGGGCGCCATAGACAGCAAGCTTGCGCAGACGACGGGCATAGGCAACACATACCAGCACACGACCATCGGCGGCGTCGATCCGGACACCGGTGAGGACGCCACAAACCCTGTGACATACATGGTCCTGGAGACCGTGGGGCGCCTCAAGCTGCACGATCCCACCATTTCTCTGCGCGTAAACAAACATACGCCGGACGAACTCTGGGGCTGCGCCCTTGAGACGTCGAAACTCGTGGGCGGCCTGCCTCTATTCCAAAACGACGATGTCATCATCCCCGGCCTGATGCGCGAACTCGGTTTCGAGCTTCGCGACGCGCGCGACTACAGCATCATCGGCTGCCAGGAGATCGTCGGATCCGGCAACGATTATCCCGCCCCCAACGGGGTACACGCGCCCCACGCGTCTGTGCGCTACGGCGTTATATTCGACATGGCGATTAACAATGGCATAAACCCGCTGAACGGCAAGCAGGCGCCGGTTCACACGGGCTATCTGTACGAAATGAACTCCATAGAGGAGGTTCGCGCCGCCTATGAGAAGATGGCGGACTATATGCTGAAGTGGTATGTCACCGTCAACAACTACGCGGAGTACCTGACGGCCTACCACATGCCCCACGCCGATCTGTCCATATCCATGGAGGGCTGTATGGAGAACGGGATGGACGCCGCGGCCGGCGGCTGCAAATACAACTCCTACGGCGGCACGGCCACAGGGCTCGCCACCATCGCCGACTGCCTGACGACGGTCAAATACATGTGTTTTGACAAAAAAATCATCTCCACGCGGGAGCTGTACGACGCGGTGATGGCCAATTGGGAGGGATACGAGCCGCTGCGGCAGAGGATACTGAGCGAAGTCCCTCACTACGGCAACGCCGATCCCTACGCCGACGGCGAGCTCAAGTGGGTCGTGGACCTGTACTACAAGCAATGCTCGGAGTGTTCCAGCCAGCGGTCCAAGGTGTACAAAGCCGGGCTGTACGGCGCCTCCGACCATGTGGCCCAGGGGTATCACACATGGGCGACGCCTGACGGGCGCAAGACGGGAGAGCCCATCGCCGACGCCATGAGTCCCGCGCAAAGCCGTGACAAAAACGGGCCGATGGCCGTGTTCATATCCACGTGCTGTTTTGACCACGCGAAGTACATGGACGGCATCGCGCTGAATCTGCGTATGCACCCCACGGTTCTCAGCCGTGACGACGGCATCGCGAAGCTGCGCGACGTGACAAAGACGTACTTCGAAAACGGGGGGCTGGAGTGCCAGTACAACGTGGTTGACACCGATACGCTGCGCTCGGCGCAGAAAGACCCGGGGGCGTACCGCGATCTTGTGGTGCGCATCGCGGGGTATTCGGCCTACTTCGTCGAACTCAACGCCGATTGCCAGAACGACATCATCGCCCGAAACGAAAACGTACTGTAAGGATTCGCGTGTCTGAAAGCGCGTGTTCCGAGAGGAGGCAAAAACGCCATGTCCGAATTCAAATTCGCGCCGGTATCCGACCGCATACGGCGCATCCGTGAAAAACGCGATGTATTCACGGGGGGCAAGTACATGACGGTCAATTCCGAGCGAACGAAGATCTACACCGACTACTACAGAACGCATGAAAACGAGTACCCGGTACTCAAACGCGCCGGGGCGCTGAAGACATGGTGTGAGACGCGTGAGATACATGTATTCGGCGACGATATTTTTGTGGGTACGCCCGGCCCGGCGGAGCGCGCGCTCAGCCCATATGTGGACTGGAGCTGCGACTGGATCCCCGCCGTTGTAAACGACACCGACGAGAATTTCAAAAAAGCCTGGCAGACCGGCGATTCCATCTACATGAGCGACGAACAGCGGGAGCATTTCCGTCAGGCATATGATTACTGGAAAGACCGCAGTCTCTCAAAAATGGTTGAAGGGGCGCTGACGGACGATGTGTGGGAGGCGTTTGGCAACGGCTGTATACTCAACGGCCCCAACAAGTACGCGCCTGGCTTCTTCGGCGTATCCGGGCTGCCTCAGGGACATTATATAGCGGGTTTCGGCAAGGTGGTCAACGTCGGCTTCGGGGAGGTCCGGCGTCAGGCGCTGGAGAAGATCGAGGCTCAAAGGGGCAAAGTATTCGGCGGCGCGGCCGGCTCACACCTCTTTTACCACGCCGTCGTACGCGTGTGCGACGGGGCAATCACCCTTGCCAATCGCTTCGCGGCGGCGTGCCGTGAAGCCTCCGGTTCCGCGCCGCCGGCGCGCCGGGATGAGCTTCTGCGCATGGCCGGCTCCCTTGAGTGGATCATGGAGAACCCTGCCCGCACGTATTGGGAGGGCTTGCAGGCGATCATACTCTACCAGCTCATGCTCTCCACCGACGCGCAGCAGCACGGCACGTCCATGGGCCGCGTCGATAAATATGTCGGCCACTTGCTGCAAAAACAGCTGGACGAGGGTTCCATAACGCCGGAAGAGGCGCAAGAGTACTCCGACGCGTTCATACTGCGCGTCAGCGACATCATGGTTTTGCCCGGTTTCGCGGTGGATAACCAACGTGTCATTGAACTGAACGCGGCCGGGCAAAGTCTGTATTCGTCCATCTACAACGGGCTGACGCCGACGGCCGGCATAGCGCTCACCCTCGGCGGGCAGTCAACCGACGGCAAAGACGAGACGACGCCCGCCACATACTGCCTGCTTCAGACATATGGGAGGATGCGTCTCCCCGATCCGACGGTGGCGCTGCGCGTTCATGAGAACACGCCCGACGAAATATGGCGTCTGGCCATTGAGTCGAGCAAGCTGTGCGGCGGGATACCCCAGATACAGAACGACGCCGTCATCGTGGATTCGCTGGCAGCATTGGGTTTTACCAAAGAGGACGCCTATAATTACAGCATCGTCGGCTGTGTCGAGCCGGCCGGGACAGGCAACGAATGGCCGGCGTGCGGCATGACGGGGCGCGAGTCCATCTGGAATATGATGGATGTGGTGCAGCTTGTGGTCAACGGCGGCGTCAACCCGCGCTCCGGCACAACGGCGCTCCCGTGCAAGAAGCTCTACGAATACGAGAGTTTTGACGAGGTACTCGACACATTCCGGGCGCAGATGCAGTATGTGCTTGATTGGAACGTGACCTACGCCAACATCTTTGAGACGGTATATTCCCATTACTTCCCGTGTGCCGCCGCCTCGGCGATGCTGGACGGCTGTCTCGAAAAAGGCAGAGACGCCACCGCGGGCGGCTGCAAGTATAACAGGACCGGGCTGACGGCGTGCGGCACGGCCAATGTCGGCGACAGCTTAATGGCGATCAAGAAGCTGGTATTCGACGACAAAACAGTCACGGGGCGCGAGCTGTACGACGCTCTGCAGGCGGATTGGGTGGGTTACGAGCAGCTGCGGCAGTTCATCATAAATGAGGCGCCCCACTACGGCAACGACGACGATGAGGTGGATTCTCTGGCGTCTTGGGCGCTCGGGCTGTTTGCGGACATTATGTCAAAAGAACGCGGTCCCCGCGGCTATTATTCGGGCGGAACATTCACCATGACCGCGCATATCCATATGGGCGCCATGCTCGGCGCCACCCCGGACGGCCGGAAGGCGGGAACGCCCATAGCCGACGCCATATCTCCGCAGCAAGGTTTCGACAGGCACGGCCCGACGGCCTATCTGCGCAGCGCGGCGAAGCTGCCGCACCGGGCGCTGACGAACGGCGATCAGCTCAACATTCGCTTTACGCCCACCGCCGTCCAGGGCGCCGAGGGCGCCGAAAAGCTGCGCAGGCTCATCACGGCATACTTCGCCCTGGGCGGTATGCAGGTGCAATTCAACGTCGTGAGCTCGGAACATCTGCGCGCCGCGCAGAACGAACCCGGCAAGTACAAGGATCTCGTCGTGCGCATCGCCGGATTCTCGACGTACTTCGTGACGCTGAATAAATTCACCCAGGATGATTTCATCCGCCGCACCGAGCAATCGGTTTAAGGATTCGTTAAATAATAAGATGAGATAATTTCACGCCGCAATTTCGTCGCCGGACAAGGCGGAGGAAGGAGGCATACCCGGGGTGGTATGGCAACTGACGACAACGCAGTCCGACGGCGAAAGGGCAAGTGAAAAATCGCAGGTTATTGTTTAACGAGTCCTAAGCATTACACAGATGAACGGAGCGTATATATGAGTATCCATTTGAACGAGATAATGGAGGAATACGCGCGGGTTCCTTTCAGCTTGGGGCCGGCGCGTTATTACCGTACAGAGCCGGGGCATAATGTGGAGGGGTATTGTACGTATTTTTCCGCTTTTCTCTTCCCTCTGCGCGGGAAATTGAACCTCAGCCTGAGCGGGAACAGCTATGAAATTCAACCTGGGACAGTCATTCACGACTGCCCCGGGAAGTGGCTGACAGCCCGGAATGAGGGCGATATTCCCTTTGAGCTTTTCGCGCTGTATTATCAATATGACGGAACAAGCTCGGGATATATGCACGGACATTATGAGTTGGAAATCGGCGCGAATCCCCGCCTCTTCTCCATACTTCGGCAGCTGGCGGAATTGTGGGACGCGCCGGACGCGCCGGTGACGCTGCAAATGAAAACGCTGGTGTATTCAGCCCTTTCCGAGATGTTTGCCGGCGCCCAAAGCATCAGGCAAACCGACGCTCACGGCGTAGTGGAAAACGCCAAAACCTATATAGAACAGCATTGCGCGGAACCGCATACCCTGTGTGAATTGAGCGCCAGATACGGCATGCGCGGCAAATATTTTTCCGATGTTTTCAAGAAGCATACCGGGATCAGTCCCATCGATTACTTGATTGCCTGTCGTTTGGAGCAGGCAAGGAAGCTGCTTGAATCGACGGAGTGCAGCGTTAAAGAAATCGGAAAAAGCGTGGGATATAAGGACGCGTTATATTTCAGCCGGCAGTTCAAACGTCACTTTGGCGACTCTCCCAGTGGCTGCCGTCAGCAAGCCGCGCTAGACCCCCGTTAGATACTGAACAGGAAATCGTCCATATAAATTTCAGGAAATATGGAATTCCCATATGGATCGTGTTTTGGTACACTTACTTCGGGGTATTAGTTAAGTTATCCTAACTACGATCGTATTGGGGGAATGTAAAATGAAGAGACGGATGGGGTGGATTTTATCACTCGCGCTATTAGCGGGATCATTGACGGGCTGTGCCGGAGCGCCCGCGGCGGAATCAACCGGAACGTCCACAGCCGTCAGCGGCGCGCCGGAATCAGCCGAAACGCCCGCGGCGGCGGAATCCGCGAATACGCCGGAAACAAGCCATGCCGAAGCGCCGGCGTGGCCGAGGACGATTACGGATTTCGCGGAACATGAAATCGTTTTGGAGAAAAAACCGGAACGAATCGCCCTCCTGCATGTATTCTGGATGGAGCATTTCCTTCTGCTCGGCGCTCCGCCCGCGGCGTCCGCCATAGGGAACGCGCTGGGGCAGACGGAGGCCCTTGAAGCGTCCGAGATGTACGCGCCCTATCTTGAGAATCTGGAAATCATAAATTTGGGCAGCGCGCGGGAAATCAATCTTGAAGCGATCTTGGAATCGGAGCCCGATGTCATTGTGACGCACGCCGCCCAGGGAGGTGTGGCCGATGTCTACGACCAGCTTGTACAGATAGCGCCGGTGGTGCTGCTGGATTATGCCATGCCCTGGCAAGATCAGCTTTTGGCTTGCGCGGAGATCGTCGGCAAGGAGGACGATGCGCGGGCACTCATCGCGGAGATTGAGCCCGCCATTTCCGGCGCGAAAGAAGCGGCAGAACGGCATACCGACAGGACATTCGCGCTTTTTCGCACAGACGGAAAGAATTTTTTGGCTCAGGGGGGCGCGGCGTACTACGATGCCTTCGGCCTTATGAGATCGGAAGGATTCCCGGCTTCATCCGGCGAAAGCCTGTCGCTTGAGGCCGTGGCCGGGATGAATCCCTATTACATCGCGTTCCAGCACAATTACGACGCCTCCGTATCCTTTGTAGAGAGCTTGGAGTCGTCATCGGTCTGGCAGTCGCTGGACGCGGTGAAAAATGGGCGAATCTACTATTTCGATGAAAACATGAACACCTTCGGCCCCCTTGCCATGCAGCTCGCGGCCGAAAAGCTGGCGGATATCTATTCCGAGTAAATTGTACATAAATGAGGCGCATCTGTTCCCCGTCATTCCGGGCTTGTCCCAGAATCCAAAAATGATAAACCAAGGAACCTGGATTCCGGGACAAGCCCGGAATGACAAAGTATAGTAGTTTTCGCGGACGGTCCCGGGCGGCAGAATGCCGCCCCTACGATCCCGGGGGGCCAGACCGTCCGAAAACGGCAAAAACCGCGCCGTTAACACAACATGGAAACGCACCCTAAATATTGCCGGGCTTGTCTGTTCCCGAATCCTTAATTTTGCAGATCGAATAAATTGTACGCAGAGGAGGCGCATAAAATAAAAATCGATATCAATAAGCTGGCGGAGCATTTTGCGCATACTTCTTTTCAGGTGAAATGGGTGCATCGTTTCACGCGGGAGCCAGGGATGCGTTTTAATGGTTATTCCGAACCGTTTCCCGGTTTTGTATTCCCATTAAGCGGAAAGGCGGAGTTTGTTTTCAACAGCGCCCCCTATAGTCTTGCCCCAGGGAATGTGGTACACGGCGGCGCTCGTATGCAATTGGACATGCGCGTGATCGGAAACACCAAATGGGAATATTTGCTTGTGCTTTATCATGTGACCGGAGGAGCGTCAGGGAAATTTTCGCTCCCTGACATCCACTTTGAATTGCAGACGGGCCAAAATCCTCGGCTGGCGGCATTGCTCGAACAGTTATATCAGACTTCCAGTCTTCCCGGTGGGATTTACGCGTTCCGCACGGAAACCTTGTTCCGTTGTGTGCTGGATGAAATGTTCATCAGCGCGCACAGTCAAATCAACTGCGGTACGCAGGAGCTGTTCGAACAGATAACCGCCTATATACGCGAGCATTATATGAACGCGCTGACCATGAACGCACTCGCGAAGCAATATAATTTGAACGAGAATAGACTGTCCTATATATTTCGTAAATACGCGGGTATGGGGCCGGGCGACTATTTGATTACCTATCGTCTGAGTCGGGCTAAAGATCAGATATTGAACTCGGATTTTCCTGTTCACAAGGTGGCAAAAAGCGTTGGATATACGGATCCTTACCATTTCAGCCGGTTATTCAAAAAGCAGTTTGGGACTTCGCCAAGCGAATTTCGGAAAAAATTCAGGAATAATGCATGGTGAATTCACGATTACATCATTCCAATACGGAAAGTGTTCTGCTATACTAACTGCAATGGGTTAGAACTAGCTAACCACCATCTTATATTGGAGGAATGTAAAATGAAAAGACGGGTAGGCTTTTTGCTCTCAATTGCGCTTTTAACAGGAATCTTGGCGGGCTGCGCCGGGGCAGCCGCGGGAAATAACGGCGCGGGCACACCGGAGAATACGCCCTCAACGGCGGAAACAGGCGTTTCCGAGCCAAACAGTGACGCGGTATGGCCAAGGACGTATGTGGACGCCGGCGGAACGGAAGTGGTCTTAAACGCAAAGCCGCAAAAAATCGCTTTGCTGTTCTTTCATCATTACGAAGCGATATTGGCGTTAAACGCTCCACTTTATGCCGCGACAGATATAGAAGTATACAATGGCTGGGAGTCACTCAAGCCTTATTCGGAAAAAACAGAGCTTATTGACTTGGGCGGCACCAGGGAACCCAACCTGGAAAAACTCGTGGAGATTGAGCCTGATCTCATCATCGCGGCGTCCGGGGTGCATGACGCGATACTGGACAACATCAGGAAAATCGCCCCGACTGTTGTCGTCAGCAGGATGGATAACTTTGGAACCTGGCAGGGGACGCTTCGTGAATATGGCAAAATCTTAGGCGAAGAAGTATTAGCCGAGAAACGCGTCGCGGATCTGGAGACTTTGATTGCGGAAGCGCGCGATACATTGAGTACGCGTTCAGATGAGACGGTGGCTTTGATCCAGCCAACAGAGAAAGAGGTTTATTACTGGATGCCCGACTATATATATAACCCGGAAGGCGGCTTGGGCATAACCGGCGCGCTTTCAAAACCGGATGGCATAGCGGCGGGCGCGGTCGCTTCCTATGAAGGTTTTGCCGACGCTAATCCTGATTATATCTTTTTCTATGAAGACGCGCTGAATGAAAATGATGAAGCTGTACAAAAGAGTTTAGAAGGAAATCCGTTATGGGAATCCCTGGATGCCGTTAAGTCCGGACATATATATATTCTGGATCGTTCGGCTTTCTCCGGCGGTCCGCTGGCAATGGAACTGGGTGTGAAAACAATTCTGAACGCGATGGCAGCGAATTAGAACGCGGCGGCAGAGACGATTATGGACAATGTTGTGCGGAATTGAGACGAATTGAGGCAGGCGCCCGATGAATCAGGCAAAAGAACCGGCAGCGCCGGTTCAGGACATACAACAGAAGAAGAAAAGCCGGGCGCGGGCGGCTTGGCTCATGACCGTGACTGGCGGCGGAATCCTCGCTCTGCTCATGGCGCTCTCCGTCACCCAAGGCGCGGCGCAAATTCCGCTGTCCACGGTGTGGGACGCTTTGTTCCATTTTGACGGGGAAAACACCTCCCACCTCATCGTGATGGATCTGCGTCTGCCCCGGGTGACCGCCGGCGCGCTGGTGGGCGCGGCCTTTGCCGTGGCGGGTGCCATCATGCAGGGAACCACGAGAAATCCCATGGCCGATTCCGGGCTTCTCGGCCTGAACGCCGGGGCGGGCTTCGCCTTGTCCGTCTGCTTCGCTTTCTTCCCGGGGCTTGGCTATATGAACATCATCCTGTTCTCGTTCCTCGGAGCGGCGTTAGGCGCTGTGCTGGTAAACGGCATCGCCTCCCTGGGGCGCGGCGGCGCGACCCCCATGCGCCTTGTGCTGGCGGGGGCGGCGGTCAGCGCGTTATTGGCGGCGCTCAGCCAGGGCATCGCCCTGTATTTCGGCGTGGCCCGGGACATCATGTTCTGGACGGTGGGCGGCGTAACCGGTTCCAACTGGGCACAGATCAAAATCATATCCCCCTGGGTACTCGGCGCTTTGCTGGGGGCGGCCGCGCTCTCCCGTCCGGTATCCCTGCTCAGCTTGGGCGAGGATGTGGCGAAGGGGCTGGGCCTGAATACGGCCATCGTCAACGCCCTTTGCTCCCTTACCGTGCTGATACTGGCGGGGGCTTCGGTGTCCGTGGTAGGCGCGGTGGGCTTTGTGGGCCTCATGATCCCGCATCTGGCAAGATATTTGGTGGGTGTGGATTACCGCTGGATCATTCCGTCGTCGGCGGTGCTGGGGGCGATTTTGATGGTGGCGGCGGATCTGGGCGCAAGGATGCTCAATCCGCCCTTTGAAACGCCCATCGGCGTACTGACCGCCCTGGTCGGCGCGCCCTTCTTTCTCTATTTGTCCCGCAAACAAAAGAGGGCGTTGTGATGACAGAACAACAGCTTAAAAATGAAGCGTATAAACGCGGGCTCGCCGTCCGAAACACCGCGGTCGCCGCCGGCTGCGCGGCTGTGTTGATCCTCTCTTTCATCATCAGCATGAACACCGGATACACCAAACTCTCCCCGCAGGATACCCTGCGCGCCCTGTTCGGCGGCGGCACGGATAAAGAAAACCTGATTTTGTTCGATTTTCGCCTGCCGCGGATCGTCATTTCCATGTTAGCAGGCATGGGACTGGCCCTGTCAGGCTGTACTATACAGGGTGTTTCCAAAAACGCGCTGGCGGATCCCGGTCTGCTGGGCATCAACGCGGGAGCGGGGCTGATGGTCGTCCTGTATGTGATGTTCTTCGGCGCGCAGACGTTTTTATCCGTGTTCACACTGCCTTTTCTGGCGTTGGCGGGGGCGGGCGCGGCGGCGGTCCTGATTTACGCGCTGGCCTTTAAGAAAGGCGAAGGCATCGCGCCTTTGCGGCTGATCCTCACCGGTGTGGCGGTACAGGCGGGCATCTCCGCTTTGACGACCCTGCTGGTGGTAAAGCTGGACGAAACGCAGTTCGACTTCGTGGCGGCTTGGCAGGCGGGCAGCATATGGGGCAGCAACTGGCGCTTCGTGCTGGCCCTGCTGCCGTGGCTGCTGCTCCTGATCCCTTACGTCTTGTATAAAGCCCGTGTGCTGGATGTGCTGAACATGGACGACGATGTGGCGCGCGGTTTGGGCGCCTCGGTGGAGGGCGAGCGGCGCGGTCTGCTGGCGGCGGCGGTGATGTTGGCGGCCTCTTGCGTGGCGGTGAGCGGCAGCATCAGCTTTGTGGGATTGGTCGCGCCCCATCTGGCCAGGCGGCTGGTGGGGCCGAAGCACGCCATATTGCTTCCTGTCTGCGCGCTGACGGGCGCTGTGCTTGTGTCCGCGGCCGACACCGCCGCGCGGGTGATCGTACAGCCTTCGGAGATACCCACCGGCATTATGACGGCCATTATCGGCGCGCCGTATTTTCTTTACTTGCTGGCAAAAAGCAGGCGATAACGAAAGGATGGATATCTATGAACAGCATCGCGACAGAGAATTTAGCCGTCGCTTACGACGGCAATCTCGTGGTGGACGATCTTGACATGCAAATCCCCCAGGGGAAAATAACGGTCGTCATCGGGCCGAACGGCTGCGGGAAATCCACCGTATTAAAGGCTGTGGGACGCATCTTAAAGCCCAGGGGCGGCGCGGTGTATTTGAACGGAGACGACATCCGGCGCCTGACGACCAGAGAGGTGGCGCGAAAAATGGCGATTTTGCCCCAAGCCCCCCAGGCCCCGGCAGGGTTGACGGTGGGGGAGCTTGTGGCCTATGGACGCTTCCCCTATCAGCGGGGATTCGGGAAGCTCAAATCCGATGATAAAAAAATCATCCAATGGGCGCTGGAAGCAACGCGCCTGACGGAGTTTGAAACGGCGGAGGTGGACAATCTGTCGGGCGGTCAGCGCCAGCGGGTATGGATCGCGATGGCCCTCGCCCAGCAGACCGACCTTATTTTGCTGGACGAGCCGACGACCTACCTGGATCTTGCGTACCAACTAGAGGTTCTGGAGCTTTTGTACCGCCTCAACCGGGGACAGAGCCGCACCATTGTGATGGTATTGCACGACATCAACCTCGCCGCCCGTTTCGCGGACTATATGATCGCCATCCGCCGCGGGGATATTATCAAGCACGGCGCCCCGGAGGAGGTCATGACCGCCGGTGTGCTGAAGGAATGTTTTCACATCGACGCGGAAATCGTGAAGGAACCCCGCACAGGCCGTCCCGCCTGCGTTTCTTACGACCTCATAAGGCCGACCGGGGACGCCTGCGATTCGTAGTTGGCAAAATTCCCCTCCCAGGAGGGGAATAAAAGATGCCGGATTCCAAAAATGATAAACCAGGGAACCTGGATTCTGGGACAAGCCCAGAATGACAAGATGGGGCGCCGGAATGACAAAAAGATGGCCCGGAATGACGATATGACAATACATGACAAGATAGGACCGTTTTCGGACGGTCCGGGGAGGAGGAAGAAAGCATGAAACGAATAGCGATTTACGGAAAGGGCGGCATCGGGAAGTCCACAACGGTGTCCAATCTGTCGGCCGCCATGGCGCAAATGGGGCATACGGTGATGCAGATAGGCTGTGACCCAAAGGCGGATTCGACCCGTAACCTAACGGAAGGGGAGGCCATCCCCACCGTTCTTGACATTCTGCGGCGCGATGGGGACGCTGAGCTGTCCGATCTCGTGTTCAAAAGCCGAAGCGGGGTTCTCTGTGTGGAGTCCGGCGGTCCCGTGCCCGGCGTGGGCTGCGCCGGGCGCGGAATCATCACGGCCTTCGAGAAACTGGAGGCATTGGACGCCTATGCGGTGTACGCCCCGGATGTGGTGCTGTATGACGTTCTGGGCGATGTGGTGTGCGGCGGCTTCGCCATGCCGATCCGCGGAGGGTACGCGGATGAGGTCTGCATCGTCACCTCCGGAGAGATGATGAGCCTCTACGCCGCCGCGAACATCGCGCGGGCCGTCAAGAGTTTTGACGTAAGAGGCTACGCGAAGCTGCGGGGATTGATTTTTAACGCCAAAAATTTCGAGGGCGAAGGGGAACTGGCGCAGACTGCCGCGGATGAGATGGATGTGCCCATCCTGTTCCATATCGCGCGGAACCCGTGTGTACAGCAGGCTGAGAAACAGGGCAGAACCGTCGTTGAGGCATTCCCCGGCAGCGATATGGCAAAAGAATATAGGACGCTGGCAACTCTGCTGTTATCAGGTATGACAGGTGCGACAGATGTGGCAGGTGAAGCCAGATGACGGATATTCGGCATTTGAAGCGCCTGGCCGCGGTCCAATCCATGAATGGCGTAGGCCCGCTCACCCCGGCCGCGTTCCCCGGCAATCACTGTCCGATGCACACGGCCTTAGGGCTTGGAACGCGGATCAAAAATGTGTCCACTTTGGTCGTCGGTACGGCGGAATGCGGGTATTACAGCCGCAATCTTCCGCTGGCCTCACCCTTCCCGGAGCGGGAGCAGGGTCTGCATTGGACGTATGTACTGGACGGCCGCGAGGTTGTGTTCGGCTTCCGTGACGGCTTGATCAGCGCGGTCAAGGAGATGGACGCGGCCGGCGCAAAGGTGATCTTGCTTTTGATCACCTGCGTGCCCGAACTGATTGGCGAGGATATCGAAAGCGTCCGCCGCGAAATCCAGCCTCAGATCAGCGCGCGGCTCCTTTACATTCCCCTTGGAAATTTCAAATACGGCAGCTATCAGCCGGGGTATTGGCAAACCCTGCTGGCAATGGGCAAACTGATCAAGAAAACGGCGCGCAAAACCGGAACGGTGAATATCCTCGGCCGCAGCCCCGGCGAGGACCATATTCCCCGGCCGGAACTGATCGCGCTGCTCGCGCGGCATCATATCCCCCTGCGGTTCATCGCTCCCGACGCCTCTATCGAGGACTTTGCCGCGGCAGGCGGCGCGCGGATGAATCTTGTGCTTTCACCATTTTTAGAGCCTTTGGCCGAATGGATGCGGGAAGAACACGGCGTCCCGTTTTTCAGTCTGCACAGCGTATACGACGCGGATGAGATTCGCGGCGCCTATCGGAGCGTCGGCGAACTCGCGGCAATAGAAACCGATATCGTTTTTCAGGAAGCATACCGTCAGGCAAAAAAACTTCAAGAAGCGGCCAAATCTCTTTTCGGCGGAAAATGTTACATCGGCGCCAACATAGGCGCCATACAGCCGTTCCCTTTGGCCGCGTACCTTTCGGGCCTGGGCCTTTCGCCGGTCATGCTGAATACGGAGGATTTCTATCCCTCCGACAAAGCTTGGAAAGACAGGCTGGTCCGTCAAAACGAAAACCCCGTTCTCTGTCTGCTGCTGAATGAACAGGCGGATGGGGCGGTGATCAAGGAACTCGGGGCCGACGTCATACTGGGCGACTGGGGCGGACGGGCGGAGACCGCGCCGCCCACGGCGCAGATCATGGATCTGTACGGTTATATCGGATACGAGCGGACCGCTGCGCTGCTGAACCGTATTGTAGCGGCGCTGCCGCGGAAGGAGGGTGATTCACACAATGGGACTGTATAAAACAGCGCCTCCGCTTTCCGGGCGAATGGGCGCTCTGTGGAGCCTGGCGTCGGTTCGGGACGCGGCCGTGATTGAATTCGGCTGCATGGGGCACATGGTTTACGGCAGGACATTTCTGCACCGCATGGGCGTACACGGGGGGCATCTGTACTCTACACATCTTGGGGAAACCGACATCGCCATGGGAGACACAAGCCGTCTGTTCAAGACGGTCCGGTATCTCATGGATGAGGAACGCCCAAATACCATATTCCTGCTCCCGTCCTCTGTGCCGGAGATCATCGGCGTGGATTTGGACGCTCTCTCCCGCGAACTGTCCGCCCAGTTCCCGGAAACGCGGTTTTTCCCGGTTTCCGCCGGAGGTTTCGGCCTGCGCGGCCATCAGGGCGTGGAACAGACGCTGTTACAGCTTGCGGGTAAGCTGCCCAAGGATTCGGACAAAACGCAAACGCCCACCTTCAATATCATCGGCTCCTGCGCGGATATGTTCCGTTTCGGTCCCGACGCGGCGGAACTCTCAAGGCTCATGGAGGGCGCCTTTCACGTAAAACCGCTGTGCGTCATGACCTCTGACGCCGGCGTTGCCGAATTGGAGCGAATGGGCGGCGCCCATATGAACCTGGTCATAAGGCGCGAGGGGGAAGCGGCGGCTCAGGCGCTGCAAAAACGTTTCGGAACGCCCTATCTGTCCGCGCGGCCTTACGGCATTCAGGGGACCGGCGATTGGCTGCGAAAAATAGAATCACTGTGCGGCATCGGGATCGACGGGGTTTTTTTGGAAAAAGAGACGGCAAAAACAGTGGAAGAATTGCTTCCCCTGCGCGCCATACTGCAAAGATTTCTGAGGGCGCACCCGGAGGAATCCGCGCTGACCCTGGCGGGGCACACGGATGTGGTTTCGGGAATCGCGGATTTCGCGGAAGCGGAGTTTGGCTTCAGGCAATGCCGGCGCTATTGTGATTGCCCCGATACGCAAACCTCCGATATGCCTTATCTGGGCGACAAAGAGAAACGCGCCGCCGCGGACGAAACCCGCGGATTTCTCATGGGCAGCGGCGAATTGCTGCGTATGGCGAAGCGGGACGGCCGTATGCAAATCGCGTACCCCGACGATATGTGGCGGCACAATTATGAACCGCCCTTCGCGGGTTTTCGCGGAGCGGTTCATTTGGCGTCCTTATGGGTCAATGAAGTATTTTCGTCTAAACTATGACAAAAGCCGGAAAAAATGCTATAATGATCTGGAAACGTCCAAAATAAAAGAATGGAATCACAGATAAATGGATCTTTCCATCATTATTGTCAATTATAATTGTACGCGATTAACAGTCAACTGTCTCCGTTCCATTTATGAAACTGCGCGGAATATAGAATTGGAAGTGGTGGTCGTAGATAACGGTTCTTTCGTTGGAGAGGACTCTTTTTGTATTGTCCGGGAATTTCCTCAGGTGCGGTTATTGCGCAATTTGAGCAACGTCGGATTCGCCAAAGCCAATAATCAGGGGCTGGCCTTCTGTGAGGGCCGTTACATCATGCTGCTGAATCCTGACACCATTATACTCACAGACGCGCTGGAACTGCTGACGGCGTATATGGACGGGCACCCGGAGGCGGATATCGCCGGCCCCAAGCTGCTGAACGAGGATTTTACCTTTCAGCCTCAATGCCGGAGGGGATTCCCCCGGCTGGTCAATTCGGTGGCTTATTATACCGGGCTCAGTCAGATTTTCCGGGGAAGCCGGCTGCTGAGCTCGTATTTGCTGTCTTACTTGCCGGAGGATGAGAATCTTCCGGTGGACGCGGTGTCCGGCTCCGCTCTGGTTGTGCGCAGGGAGCGGATAGAGGCTGTGGGCGGGCTTCTGGACGAGGCGTTTTTTATGCACTTTGAGGATATAGATTTGTGCTACAGGGTCAAGCAGAAAGGCGGACAAGTCTGGTATGTACCCGGCGCCGAGATCGTTCACCTCAAAGGCAGGAGCAGTTTTACCCGGGAAAAAGGGGTTCGCAGGGATTTCTTGGAGTCGGCTGTGACGTACTTCAAGAAAAACTATTCGCCGGAAAACCCGGCGGGCTGCCTGGTATTGATCGTTGGCCTGAAAATCATAAAATGGGGCATGGCCAAAGGGGGGATGCTGGAATGATTCTGATCATCGGCGGAACGTCCCAGGTGGGGCTGATGCTGGCGGATCTGCTCAACTCGGTTCATGAGCCTTTCCGCTGTCTGGTCCGGGAGAGCAGCCGCGTAGAAGCGCTGGAGGCCCGCGGGGCGGAATGGATATATGGGGACGCGGACGATCCGGCGTCTTTGATCCAGGCGCTGGACGGGGTCGATTATTTGATCCATATCGCGGGATTGTGGAAAGCGGGACCGGCGCTGGACGCCTGCGAAGCGCTGGGGACGGTTGCGCGGGTCGTATTTGTAAGCTCCGCCAGCAGATTCACCAAGCTGGACAGCCGGGATCCGCGCGAACGGACGCTTGCCCGGTCTATGGCGGAGGCGGAGGACCGGATCAAGGCCAGCCGGGTGGACTGTGTGATTCTATGGGCGGCGATGATTTACGGGCTGCACCTGGACCGCAACATCCGGCAGGTGATCCATTGGATGCGCAAATGGCCGGTTTATCCCAACTTCGGGCTGGGGCGGGGTTTGAAGAATCCCGTGTACGCCGGGGATGTGGCCTGGGCCGCCTGGAAGTGTACGTTGCGCGCGGATTTGCCCCGCAGGGAATACATAATCGCGGGGAAGCGGCCGATTCGCCAAAAAGCCTTGCTGTCCGCCATCCGCGCGGCTTTGGGGAGACGCGTCTGGCTGGCGCCGGTTCCCGTCTGGCTGGGGTACGCGGGTGTGTTTCTGTATCGGAGGCTGTATCCGGATACCCACATCAATTACGCCATGGTCAGCCGGATCAATGAAAATTCCGCGCACATCAGCGTCGCCGCCGCGGAGGATTTTGGCTATGATCCGCTGCCCTTTGAGACGGGGATTCTCAGGCAGGTAGAGCATTTGAAACGGATCGGGGAACTGTAGCCGTATCGCCGGCTCAAAGGAGGACGCCCATGAGTATTTTGATCAAACAAGCCGTACGGGGAGCCATTGTGATGTTTCTGGACGCGTGGCTGATTTTATTCGCGTTTTTGCTGGCGTACATGATACGCTTCGACCTGTCCGTGCATCTGATCGAAACCAATTTCTTGCCTGAGTTTGCTGAAAGTATGCCGAAGCTGGCTGTTCTGTCCATTGTGATCAAGCTGGTTTGTTTCCGGTGGTTCGGGCTGTACCAGATCATATGGCAACAGGCCGGTATGGGCGAACTGAAACGGGTCGCCCAGGCGTCCCTGGTGGGCAACGTGCTGATGCTGGGGCTGGTTTTTGTAACCAGGACGCCGGTCCCCAGGAGTATTTTTGTGATCACGTTTTTTCTGGACGCCTCTTTTGTCATGGGGGTGCGGCTGGCCTATTGGTGGGCACGGCGGCGCCTGAAAGGGATGCCGATGCCGTCGGACGCGCTCCGGGTTCTGATCGTCGGACGCGGGGATGAGGTTCCGGCTGTGATTGACGAGATGCGCCGGCATCAGGAATGGAGTTACCTGCCCATCGCTGTCGTGGACGAACAGGAAAACCCGTCAAATAAGAAGGTTCAGGGTGTGCCGGTCCTGGGCGGGCCCCGAAGGATCCCTTACTTGGTTCAAATTCACGGGATCCAGATCATTCTGATTCTGCTCCGTGATTTGACCAAGGAAAAATTGGAAGAAATATTCGACGACTGTGTTCCGGCGAACTGCCCGATCAAGGTGCTGGAGGGCGCAAAGAACGGACAAACAGGGGATCAGCCGCGGCCGGACGGCATCCGGGATATCCGGGACATCCGGGATATTCGAATGGACGATTTGCCCGCGGATTCTGTTTGCCGGCTGACTTTGGAAATGGAGGCCATAAACCGGGGAGGTGAGATTGTGCTGCTGGACATGGGCAAGCCGGTGAAACTTGAGGATCTGAGCCGTTTTTTCGCGATTAAGTCGGCGGTATTGGAGGAAAAAACAGAGAGGAGCAATGAATCATGAAACAGTTTCGATTTGGAAGAACCAATTTGATGGTCAGTCACTCCGGGTTTGGGGCGCTGCCCATTCAGCGGGTCAGCTTTGAGGAGGCCGCCGCTCTGCTGCGCCGGGCTTATGAGGCGGGGATCAATTTTTTTGACACGGCCAATATGTATTCGGACAGCGAGGCCAAAATCGGCGCGGCGCTCTCGGATGTCCGGGGGAACATTATGATCGCCACCAAGACCATGCTCGCCGGCCCTGAACGGATGATGAAGAATCTGGAAAACAGTCTGAAGATGATGAAAACGGATTACGTGGATCTTCTTCAGCTGCACAATCCGGACCGCGTCCCGATGCCCGGCGATGAGGACGGCGCTTACGAGATGCTGCTTCAGGCCAAACGGCAGGGCAAAGTCCGGTTCATCGGAGTGACGAATCACCGGCTGCGCCTGGCGAAACAGGCGGTGGAATCCGGGCATTATGATTCCCTTCAATTCCCGCTTTCCGTGCTTTCCTCCGACGCCGATCTGGGCCTGTCTGATTTGTGCAAGCGGCATGATATCGGTTTGATCGCCATGAAAGCCATGTCCGGCGGGCTGGTTCGGAGCGGGAAAATCGCCTTCGCGTTTTTGAGTCAGTATGACAATATTCTGCCCATCTGGGGCGTGCAGAGAATGAGTGAGCTGGAAGAGTTTCTGTCCTGCGAGGCGAATCCGCCGGAACTCAACGCGGAAACGCGGGCCGTGATCGATGAGGACAGAAGCGCGTTAAAGGGGGCTTTTTGCCGGGGCTGCGGGTATTGTTTGCCATGTCCGGCAAATATACCGATCCCCACAGCCGCCAGGCTGTCTTTGTTGATGGCGAGATCGCCGGCGAAGCCTTTCCTGGGCAAGGAATGGCAGGCGGAAATGGACAAGATCGACGAATGTACCGCATGCCGGCATTGCAGCCAGAATTGCCCCTACGGGCTGGACACGCCGAAGCTGCTGAAAGAGGAAAAAATCAAGTATGACAAGGCGCTGGCCGCCCTGGCCTGAACCGCGCCTTGTCAAAGACGGGCGGCAGAATGCCGCCCCAACCGATGCGGTACACACGGTACCCGTAGGGGCGGCATTCAGGCGCCCGGGAACCCGATCGCCATAAACATTGAGAACCCGGCGGGCGGCCGGCCGGCAGC
>JAISDM010000186.1 GCA_031264885.1 Peptococcaceae bacterium
CGGCTACATGAAGGACGGCAGCGCGAAATTAGGCGATACGCTGCGTGTGCGCGATGTGTCGCTCACGGTCGCCGGATTCTTGCGGGATTCCGCGATGAACGCCGACCTCGCCGGTTCCAAGCGATTCCTTGTGAGCGAGGATGATTTTTCGCGGTTGGAAGCCTTCGGCAGCATGGAATACCTGATTGAGTTTCGGCTGAAAGACGTTTCAGCGTTTTCCGATTTCCAGTCGGACTATTTCGCGGCGGGGCTTCCGTCAAACGGCCCGCCCGTTATCAGCCGCCCGCTGCTTATGATGATGAACGCTATCACGGACGGTCTGATGATCGCGGTGCTGGCGCTTATCAGTTTTCTTGTAATCGTGGTGGCCTTCCTCTGCATCCGCTTCACGCTGCTGGCGAAAATAGAGGAAGATTACAGGGAGATCGGCGTGTTAAAGGCGATAGGGATGCGGGTTTCGCAGATCGCGGGGCTGTATACCGCGAAGTACGGCGCGATTGCCGGGATTGCCTGCGTTTTGGGCTTTCTGCTCTCCCTGCCCCTCAGCGTCCCCTTGACGGAAAACATACGGCTTTTTATGGGGGAGAGCGGCCGGGGCGCGGTTGCCCCGCTCATAGGCTTCCTCGGTGCGTCGCTCATCTTCTTTGTGGTGATAATGTATGTGAAGGCCGTTTTGCGGCGGTTTCGCAAAATCTCCGCAGCCGAAGCGGTGCGTTTCGGTGCGCCGCAGGAAAAATCAAAGACGTCTAAGATGTTTCGTTTCAGCCGAAACAGGATTTTTTCACGCAATATTTTTCTTGGCGTCAAGGATGTGCTTTCCCGTAAACAACTATATGTGACCATGTTCATGGTGCTGGTTATTTCGTCCTTCATCTTGATTGTTCCGCAGAATATCCACAACACGATCTCGGCGAGAAGTTTTATGACTTACATGGGCGTTGGGGAAAGCGATATCTCCGCGCATTTGTCGCGGACGCGGACGGGCGATGTTCGGCAGGCGGCAACGGACATGAGCGCCGCGCTCGCGGCAGACGCAAACATCGCAAGATACGCGGCGTTTTCTGGCATGGTGTTCAGTATGCCCACGGAGAATGGCAGGTTGGAACGGTTGCGGGTGAGTTTGGGCGACCACACGGCTTTCCCTGTCATGTATTCGCGGGGCGGCGCGCCGATAAGCGATACGGAAATTGCCCTTTCATCCCTGAACGCCGATGAACTTGAAAAAACGCTTGGCGACGAACTGACGCTGATCATGGACGGCGAGGAAAAACACCTGACCGTATGCGGGATTTACTCCGACATCACCAACGCGGGTAAAACGGCAAAGGCCGCGTTTGAGGCAAGAGACGCGGATTTGATGCGGGTGGTCATCCCCATAGAGCTCAGAGACAAGACGACGGCAGCGGAAACGGCGGCGCTGTATCAAGAGAGATTCCCTTTCGCTACGGTCGGGGTCGCCGACGAGTATATCAGGCAGACCTTTGACGGCACAATGGACGCCATACAAAAGGCGTCTTATGTTTCCGTCGCGGCTGCCGTTCTGCTTACCAGTCTGGTCACGCTGCTGTTTATGAAGATGCTGGTGGCGAAAGACCGATACTCTGTCGCCATACTCAAATCCCTCGGCTTCACCAGCGCGGACATCCGCAGGCAGTATATGACGCGCTCCCTGCTCGTGGCCGCGCTTGGCGCAATCGTCGGGGTCATTCTGGCGAACACATTGGGCGAACTTGTTGGCGCTACGCTGATTTCCTCGCTCGGCGCGACAACTTTCCGCTTCGTGGTCAATCCGTTTTACGCGTACCTGTTCGCGCCGCTTCTCATCACGGGTTGCGTCTGTGCCGCCACGCTGCTCGGCGTTCGGGACATTCGCCCGCTTAAAATTTCCGAACACATCAAGGAAGCATGAATCATGGAAGCAATCATTACGGGAAAGAACATCGTAAAAACTTTTGGCCAGGGCGGCGAACAGACCAAGGCGCTTGCCGGGGTGGACGTTGAAATCGGAAAGGGCGAATTTGTGGCCGTGATGGGGCCGTCCGGCTCCGGCAAATCCACATTGCTGTTCGCGCTCAGCGGGATGGACGGCATCACAAGCGGCTCGGTGAAATTTGACGGCGTTGAATTGTCCGAATTGGGCGAGAATGAATTGGCCGATACGCGCCGAACCAAGATGGGCTTTATTTTCCAGCAGCCTACCATGCTGAAAAACCTGAATCTTTTAGATAACATCATCCTTCCTGCCGCGCGGGATAAGAAAAAAAGGGACGGGCTTGTGAAAAAGGCCAAAAACCTGATGGAAAAAACGAGCATCGTTGGGCTTGAGACAAGGGATATCACAGAGGTATCCGGCGGTCAGCTTCAGCGCGCCGGGATATGCCGCGCTTTGATGAACGAGCCGCAAATCCTGTTCGCGGATGAACCCACCGGCGCGCTCAACTCAAAATCGGCGGAAGAAATTATGGGGCTTCTGGAGGAGATCAACAGAGGCGGCACAGCAATATTGCTTGTGACCCACGACGCGAAAGTGGCCGCAAGAGCCGACAGGGTGCTTTTCACCAAAGACGGCAATATCGTTTCAGACCTGCCGCTTGGCAAGCCGGGCGTCGGCGACATGGAGGCAAGAGGGGAAAAGATACTATCGCGAATGGCGGCTGTAGGCATCTGAAAGATTTGGGTGACCGGCAAATAAAATTTGAAAGGAATGATCATATTTATGGAAAACATTCATGGAAAATGCGTGTGCGGCGCGGTAGAGATCATCATCAAGGAATATGGCAATTTCGTTTACGCCTGCCATTGCGATAACTGCCGCCGGCAAAATTCCGGCGCGGTGCTGTCCGTTGACCCCGGTTCCGCGAAAAATGTCGTTTTCGCGCGCGGCGAGGA
>JAISDM010000196.1 GCA_031264885.1 Peptococcaceae bacterium
GCCTCGCCGATTTCCCGGTTGGAATAGCCGAGGATGATCAGGCGCAGCATCTTCCGTTCGGTTTCGGATAAACCGGCGGCGGCCTGCCGGAATTTGTCCTCGTCAATCCCGGTTTCCAGCTTGTTCTTCTCCATCATGGAAAGCCGGCGGAGCCGTCTGCCGTTTTCCAAATGCCGCCTGACCCGCGCCAGCAGCAGTTCCCGCACGAAGGGTTTCTTGATGTAGTCTATCGCGCCGGATTCAATCCCGCGAAGTTCGGATTCCGGCGCCGTTGCGGAGGTGAGGAACACGACGGGTACGTCCCGCATATCCGGGGTCTCCCGCAGTTTTTCGAGGGTTGCGTAGCCGTCCATGTCCGGCATGGCGATGTCCAGCAAAATGATATCCGGCACATGGCCCGCTTCCGCGAGCGATGCCGCTTCCGCACCGGACGCCGCTAAGCTGACTGTGTAATCCTCCCGCAAGGCGTCGTTCGCCATTTTCAAGAAGGCGGGGTCGTCGTCCACAAGCAAAACCGTATCTTTAATGTCCATTTTCGCCGGCCTCTCTTTCCATCAGGGCGGCAAGCAGGCGCTCCGCTTCCCTGAACTGCAATTCATTGGTTTTTTGCCGGATTTCGCGCAATTTCCCGGCTCTTTCAGGGGCGCCGCCGGTTTCGATCAGGGCAGCGAGGGCGTCCATCGCGTTTTGGTATTGATTGAATTTGAGCGTCTGAAGCAGTTCGGAGAGTTCCGGCGCGGCGGACGCCGTTTTTTGCGGTTGAGGCAGTATGAAGCTCAACTTTTCCGTGAACGCGGTCAAGCCGTCGCTTGCCCGCTCCCACTCAAGATACAGCGCGGGCAAGGCGGCGGCGATATACGCGCCGTCAGCCGCCGCGCACAGGCGTTCCAGTTTGGCGGCCGTGTCGCTCAAAGCGTTCGCGCCGAGGTTCCGCGCGCCGCCTTTCAGGGAATGGACGCGGAACTTCATGCCCGCCCAATCGCCGCGTTCGGCAAGCTCGCGGACCGCGCCCGCCGCCGCGTTGTAATTCTCGGCAAAAATCGCTGCCGATCTGCCGTATTGGGCAATATCGCCGCTCACATACACCAGGCCGTCCTCCAAAACGACGCCGTGGGCGGACAGTTCCCGCGCGAGTTCTTCTTTCGTTTCGGCGGGTATTTGCTCAGACGGAGCCAACCTGCCAATGGCGACGCGGTCTTTGGGCAGCGCGTCCAGCAGCGCCGCTTCCAAATCGCGCCACATGACGGGCTTGGAGAGATACTGGCGAAAGCCCGCGTCCAGGAGTTTCTCGCGGACGCCCGCCACTACGTTCGCGGTCAGCGCGACGACCGGCGTGTCGAAGCCGGGAAGCGATCTCAGGCGGCGCAGGGTTTCCGCGCCATCCATGCCCGGCATCATGTAGTCCATCAAAATCACGTCGTAGCGGTGTTTCGCGGCCATATCCAGGCATTCCGCTCCGTTTGCGGCGGCGTCCGTCCGCATGAGCGTCCGGGCGAGGAGGGATTGGATGAGCCGCAGGTTCTCGCCGTTGTCGTCCACGATTAAGACATCGCAGCCCGGCGCGGTGAAGCCGTTCCCGCCGGAATCGGAACGCGCCGCGCCCCCGGCTCGCTCCCAGCCGCCAATGGGTGTCCCGTCGCTGATCTTTTGCGCCAGTTCAACCGCGAAAACGCTGCCGTGTCCAATCCCGCTCCGCGCGTAAACGCGCCCGCCCATGCGCTCGGCGTACTCTTTCGCGATGGCGAGGCCCAGGCCGCTGCCTTCTATATAGCGGCCCCGCGTGTCGCCCCGTGTGAAAGCGTCGAACAGGAACGGGATATGTTCCGCTTGGATTCCGATTCCCGTATCGGCCACGGCGATCCGCAGCGTGATTTCGTCCGCGCTTTGCGCCGGGAGCGCGGAAAAGGAGAGGGTGATCTCTCCCTGTTCGGTGTACTTGGCCGCGTTGCTCAGGAAGTTCGAGACGATCTGCCGGATATGGGGCATATCCCCTGTCAGGGCGCGGGGCAGGGATTCGCCGATCTCGGTTGTAAAACGCAGATTCCGCCTGTGGGCGAGGGCTTCTCCGGCGGCGGACAGCGCGGAAATCAGTTCGGCGGTTTCGTAGCGTTCCGCCGTGATTTCCAGCTTGCCTTTCTCAATCGCGGACACGTCGAGGATGTTGTCGATGAGCGTCAGAAGCTGCTGCCCGGCGTTTTCCACGCTCCGGCCGTAAGCTGTAATCTGTTCTGAGTCCGTTTCCCGCAGGATCACCTCGTTCATGCCGAGCATGACGCCTATCGGCGTTCGGATTTCGTGGCTCATGTTGGCGAGAAAGCGGCTTTTGGCCTCGCTCGCGGCGAGGGCGTCCTCCCGCGCCGATTCCAATTCGCGCTGCTGGCGGTTGTAGAGCCGGAAATGCAGGAACATCGTAACGCCAAGGGAGATGCTGACCACAGTAAATCCGAGGATCATATCTATGAACTCAGCCAATTCCGTGGGGAGTTTTTTGACAACATCGGGATGGTGGTACGCGTACACGCAAAGCCCGATGTAGCACAGAAGCTCAAAGCACGATATGACCAGCGCTTTTGCCCCTTCCAGCATAAAAACGGTGAATGTCGCGGCAAAGATAAAATAATAGGGCATTGCCCCGGAATAACCCCCTCCGACGAAGAAAATCAGAGGGAAAAACACCAGAAAAATCGCGGCGATTGTGATGATATAGCAGCGCTGATACCGGCCTGTGCGTGCGGCGTATATCAGCAGCGCCAGCGCGATAACGGTGGTCGCCGCGCTGGCTGTGACGGCCGGCAAACCCTCTCCGTTGACTACGCAGGCGATCACGGTAATGAGGCTGATGACGACGCCGGCCATAGCCAATATGTTGAACAGCCGGACCCGGAACTCCAGATGCCTGCCGAGCAATTTGTCTGTCACGAAGCCAATCGCTTTCGTCATGATGATAACCCCCATACGGTTCGCCCACGCCGGATGTGCCCGCGCCGGACGCGCGGAACGGTGGACGCGCGGAACGGTGGATTCGCTCACGCCGGATTTGTCCGCGCCGGACGCGCGGAATACGCGCGATATACAGTATGGCCCGCTTCCCGCTCCTTGGATAGTAACCAACGGTTACCTTTTTTGCGGGCGATGGGCGGAGACAGGCATGTGCGGATCCGGATTTGCGGACGGGCCCGGGCGGCAGGACGCCGCCCCTACGGTACCCTGCGCCGTGAAGGATAGCATCTGAAATTATGGAACTGCGAATCGCAGAAAATTGATATGCCCACCTTGACGCAACGCACGGTATCTGTTATATTTAAATCAAGGGCAAAACCTCCTTTCTTAGGCGGTTACCCCAGGTTAGCAACAAGGCGATTACAAAGAGTGCTAGGAAACCGTCACCGGCCTGGGTGGCGGTTTCCGCTTGTCAGGATTATCCGGATTTTAAACTGCTTAATCCAGATAATCAATTCAAACTTCACGGCCTCACCTCCTATGCAGGAAGTTCGGTAACCGCCTTACCCTTGATTCTGTTTCTAGCATAAGCGGGCATTGCCTGTATGTCAATACTTTTTAAGAAAATTTTTGGGATATTTAGAATTTATTGTAATAAAACAGGAACCTGGATTCCGGGACAAGCCCGGAATGACAAGATGGGGCGCCGGAATGATATGATCTGGAATGACGGGACAAAGCGCAAACGCCTGAGCAGGCATGAGCGAACCCGGATTTCGGGCGGCAGGATGCCGCCCCTACGGTCTCGTGAACGACGCGTCTGTAGGGGCGGCATCCTGCCGCCCGTCCGCCAGGCGCGAATTTCCGCCGCGAATCACGGGCGCCGGAAAAAGGTGTTGACAGTTGTGCGCTGGTGTGCTAGTATATTAGTACGCTGATATGGAGGTATATCTATGCTGCAAATGGAGAGATGGCAAAACAGCTTCGATGGGCAATCCCCAATATACCGGCAGATTGTGAGCCGGTTTGCCCGGTCGGTCGCGCGGGGGGAACTGACGCCCGGCGACAGGGTTCCTTCGATACGGGACGCGGCTGTCGCGCTGAAAGTCAACACGAATACGGTACAACGAGCTTATCAGGAAATGGAGAGGAGCCAGATGATATTTTCACAGAGGGGGACGGGGTATTTTTTGATGCGGGATGAGGAAATTGTCCATAGGATTCGGGCGGAGATGGTCAGGGAGTGTACCGGCAGATTCTTGGAAGAGATGCGGACGCTGGGTTTTGGGGACGCGCAGATACTGGATACGCTGAGGGAGGCTGTCGGGGCCGCGGGAACCGCCGGGATGGGGGATGTTTCCGCGGACGCGGTCACGGAGCTGGCTGACGCGTCTCGTGAGGCCGCGCGGGACGGCGCTGTTTTTTTACGCGGATCAGAAGGGGAGGGGATTTGAGATGCCGCTTATGCGTATCAAGGGGCTCAGGAAGCGATACGGAAGGAATGTGGCGCTGTCCGGCGTGGATATGGAGATAGAGGCGGGGCGCGTCATCGGTTTGCTGGGGCCTAACGGCGCGGGCAAAACGACGCTTTTGAAAGCCGCGGCCTGCCTGGTGCGGCCGGATGAGGGAGAGATCGTCTATCCCGGCGGCGCGGCCCGCGGAATCGAATCCAAGAAGCGCGTTTCGTTTTTGCCCGACCACATGACGCTGCCTGTGTGGATGCGCGTCGGAGACGCTTTTCGGTATTGGGAGGAAATGTTCCCGGATTATTCCGGCGAGCGGGCCGAAAAACTCGCCGGGATATTGGATCTGAGCATGGAAGCGCGGATAAATACCCTGAGCAAAGGGATGCAGGAGCGCGCGGCGCTGGCGCTGACTTTCGCGCGGGAGACGCCGGTTTATCTTCTGGACGAACCCCTCGGCGGCATCGACCCGCTGGGCAAAGTCAAGGTCATGGAATCCATCCTTTCCGTACAGGCGGAAGATTCGTCGATTTTGATATCCACACACCTCGTAAAGGATGTGGAGACGATTCTCGACAGCTATTTTTTCATGTCGGAAGGCAGGGTGGTCTCCGCCGGCGGCTGTGAGGAACTCCGGGCGGAACGCGGTATGACCGTAGAACAAGCATATCTGGAGGTTTTTGCACATGCTGAAACAGTTTAAATACGCGCTGCGTGAAACGGGCGCTTTGCGTCTCGGCACATTTGCGGGCGTTGTGGCCGTCAATGCCGTGTTTTTTGTGTTAGCGTCGATATTTTCCGATATCGGCTGGCCCAGGGTAAGCGCGATCGTATTCTCAAGCCTGGCGCTTTGCGCGGTGGCCGGATGCTGCGTCGTGGCGGATATTTCCACATTCCGGGGCATATTTCACCCGGACCGGGCCGATTATGTCCTCCTGACGCCGGCGGGCGGGGCGGAGATCCTGAGCGGCCGCGTCCTGATTATGGTGTTGGCGGACCTAATCAATCTGGCCGCCGGGATTGCGGGCGTTCTCTTGCAGAGTCTGCGCAGGGTCGAGATAAACTGGGAAATGTTCGCGGAAGATATTGCGGCTGACGTCATAGTACCGTCATTGATGCTGATCCTTCTCTTTTATCTGATGCTGACGCTGGCGCTGTTCTTTGCGCGGGCAATGCGGGCAAGCGTATTCCACAGTGTGGCGGGCGGGGGAATTCTCGCGTCTCTGAGCGGCGCCGCGGCCGTCTATGTCCTGAGTTTCATGGATTTCGCGCTGCTGCCCCTGGGAAGTTTACAGCGCCATGGCACGTTTTTCGTCATTATGCTTGATCTTGGCTTCAACTGGGGCGTGGCGGCGTTCCTGCTGCTGTCGCTGGTGAAATGCGCCGTGCTTTTTGTGCTGACGGCGCGCCTTATTGAGAGGAGGATCAATCTGTGAACAGGACGAACAGGACTGTGTTTATGAGAAAAAGCGCGGCTGCCGCGGTTCTCGCGCTTTTGGCGGCGGCGGTGTTCTCCGGATGTGTCGTGGTGAGTTTTACCACTGCCAGCGCGGAGGGAATGGAAAGGGGCCGCGGGCCGCTCATAGAAAAACGCTTTGAAACGGGGCCGTATACTGAAATCGAGATCAGGGCGGACGTTGCGGTGGTTTATTCAAAAGAACCTTCAGACGCCGTCGTGGTAAAAATTCAGGAAAATCTGGCGGAACTTCTGCGTGTGGAGGCGCAGGGAGATCTGCTGGTCGTCGAGGCGGAACGAAGATTTCTGACGCAAGAGAATGAAACGCCGGTCTTGTATATATCCGCGCCGGAGCTTACCCGGCTGCAAGCCGCCGGCGAATTTGAATTCCGGGGCGGGGATACCATATCCGGCGAGCGATTTGCGCTGTATGTGGAAGGAAGCGCGGAAATAGATATGGATCTCGATGTCCAACTGCTCACGGTCGATTTGGCCGGCGCGTCCGCGACGCGTCTGAGCGGCGCCGCGGAGGAGGCGCGGATCGATGTGTCGGGCGCCGGCAATTTGGACGCGCTGGAACTGGACACTGTCAGAGCCGCCGTCAGGATGAGCGGCGCCGGAAACGCGTCGATCAGCTGTTCCGAAACCCTTGACGTATCCTTGAACGGCGCGGCGTCGCTCAAATACCGCGGGAAACCGGCGATGACCTCCGACATTCGGGGCGCCGGCTCCGTTCACGCTGTGAAGTGACCGGCGGATCACTGGTCACTTGTCCTCCAGCATGGTTTCAACCTCAAGCATCTTGCCGTTTACCAGCGATTCCGGTATGTAGGGCTGGCCGCATACCGGACACTGGGGGATGGCGTGTGAGAATTCGTGCTTGAGATACTCGAATTTCGACTCGATTTCTTCCAGCGGAAGCCGGCACTTGGCGCAGATCAGCTGTTTCCGGTCCGCCGCTGTGTTGGCGGACTGGACGGACGCGCCGGAGACGCGCCGGTCATGGCGCGTCTCTTGTTTCGCGCGCATCCGGTGGCTGTAAATATTGTGCAGCACCGCGCCTGAATCGGGACGCGTTTCGTACTCGACCCAGACTGTGAGATTGCGGCTGCTGCCATAGCCTATAAAATGGCCGTTTTCCGGATCGACGGCCTTGGCGTTGTTTGTCTCGCAGCCTGCGACGACGGCTTCCGCGTTTTCGTTTAATAGCAGCAGACCGTTCATTTTTTCCTGGATTTCACGGGGGATTGTGAGGCGGATGACCGGTTCGCGGGGCGGAACGGCGCTTCCGGTGAGCGCCGCCTTCAGCGCGGCGCGGTTTTGCCGCCGTTCGGATAAATCCGGCAGTCTGGGGGCGTTCTCGCCGGGGAAGAGTATGTCCAGGATATGCCGGCTGTCTTTGCCTTCGTGCAGGAAGAGGTCCCGGCAATTTGCGCAGTAGGTAATGTAGGCGGTGTTGTCCAGGTATGTCCTTTTTCGGATGATTTGTCCGAAAAGCGCCGGATTCGCGGGATAGATGTGTCCGCCAAAACCGCAGCAGGCCGCTTCCGGCCCGTTGGGGTCAAGCTCTGTAAGAGCAAAACCGCTTTTGGCCGCGAGCTTGCGGACGGCTGCTCTGCCGGCTTCATCTGTTCTGCTGCCGCAAGGGTCGAATACGCAGGCGACCGTTCCGGCGGCGGCCCATATCCCGCCTGTCCCGCCGGAATAGGACAGGCCGCCGTCGTTGTCCGCCAGCCATTCATAGACCAGCTTGCCGGGGATTTGCGGCAAATATTCAGCGAAATGATCCATACAGGTGCTGCACGCGAAAAGCATTTCGGGATGTCCGAGGCTTGTCCAATCGGCAAGCAGTCTGTCCATGCTCCGGGCAAGCAGGTCCTGTTCGGTCGCCCAAGCCGCGGGAACCCCGCAGCATGAGAGGATCAGCGAGGCGTCCGGCCGGACGTTTTGGATGTATGAATAGGCGGCTTTCACCGCGCCGGGGGATGAAGCGGCGAGCTGGCAGCCGGGGAAAAAAAGGAGCCCGCTGCCGCCCGTCTCGGGCGTGACCACGGCATAAGCGATGTCGGAGAAGGAGAATTCCATATCCGCCAGCCAGAAGTCGTGATAGGCGGCCGGTATGTTGTCAGAAGCAAACATCATTCTTCTGCTTTCAAACATGGCGGCGCAGGTCTCCACACCGGCGGGGCACAGAGCGTCGCAAAGCCCGCACAGGCTGCAGCTGTTCAGCATCCGGGAGGCTACGTGTTTTATTTTGCCCTCTACGGGAAGCACCGTGACCCCCAGATCGGCCGCGATGCGTTTGGGATTGGTCTGATAATGTTCCATGAGAACACAGGCGTCCATGCACAGGGAGCAGTTGCAGGAGGGGCAGCGTTTCGCCTCGGCGATATACGGGTCGCCGCCGTTCGCATCGGCGGAAACGTCCGTGGCGGGAGCGTCCGCGGAGGCATCTGCGGCAGAAGCGTTCGCGGGAGCGGATGCGCCGCCGTTCGCCTTGGCGGGAGCATCCGCGGAGGCGCTGCCGTTTTTTCCGGCGGAGCTGTCTGTGGCGGAAATCTTTGCGGGCGGCGCGCCAAAACTGTAGGTCAGCGCGTAGAATTGCTCATTGACGGCCGGCCTGTTGAACAGCGGGCCGATGCCGTCATTCCGTCCCGTTTTCAGGAATTCTTCCACGGAACTCGCCGCGCGAAACCCGTTTTCGATGTTCCACACCGGCCGGCAGCCTGTGAGCGAACCGCCCAAGTACACGCCCGGCGCCTGAGACGCCAGCGTTCTGTCGTCCCAGGACGGCAGCAGGCCAAAATCGTCGCCGTCCCGGCCTGTGGCCACATAAACCGCGTCAAAGTCCGGGCGTATTTCGCCGATATCTGCGATCCTCTCGCCCAGGCGCAGTTGGTGGCCGACGTATTTGAAGGCGCTTTGAAAATCGGCTTGAACCAGATCCTCCGGCAGAGTTTTAACGGCGGCGCCGCCGATTGCTTCTCCGGCTTCAAACAGGGTTACAGGGTAACCCTTGGACGCCAGCCTGTATGTGCAGGCCAGGCCGCTTAACCCCGCGCCTATGACGGCGATACGGGCGGTTTTTGGCGGGATGGCGTATCGAACCGGCGCGCCGGGCCTGGCGTTTTCCAGAATACCCTGTTCTATGAACTTCAGATCCACTTTGCCGTCGTACCTGCTTCTTACGCAATAATCCCCGCAATATGCCGGGCACAGCCTGCTGACTGCGCGGGGGAACAAAACGGCGTCCTGATACATGCGC
>JAISDM010000227.1 GCA_031264885.1 Peptococcaceae bacterium
CAGCGCCGGGCGCGAAACTGGTAATCAGGACGGCGTTTCGACGGTTTTGAAAACGCTGGAAAACGGCACAACGGTCATGGTCGAATACTACTATGACGAGGACGGCGCGAAAGCTGCCGTTACACACAAATACGCAGACGGCCAGGCAAGCGTCAACAATTATGAGGGCGAAACGGCCGAGGCGGCAATAGAGCGGTTTGGCGGCCCCAAACGGAATATACCGGATCGGTACGATAAGGCGCAGCCGGGCGAAAGCAATGTAAAGGAAATGGCCGCCATTAACTCCGCTATTGAGGCTATCGCCGGGAAATACGCCCTTAAACAGGAAACACTTGCCAAGTTCAACGTGACAACCGTTTTCTACTCTAAATACGAGGACGTTTCATCTTCCGTATGGTGGATCAGTCTGTACCCGGCCAACGCGGACGATTTTTCGGATATAGGATGCTACACGGCAATCCTCAGTGGAGATACAGGCGAAACGCTCCGCTTGCTTTCGGCGGTTGACGGCAAAGGATAAATTCGATTGCTCAGCATCGACTGCTCAACATCGTTCGTCCCGCCGCTCCGCGTGGCGGCGGGACGGCGCGTATTGAAAATCAAAACCGCGGCATTTCATGCTTGCAATGTCGTCACAAATATTATATTATATTTGTGACGAAAGGAGCTTTGCTATGCGCGGTATTCAGACGGATAGAATAAAAGACAGCATTTATGCGATGGGCCACGGCGCGGTTTTCACAGCGAACGACTTTTTGGAAATTGCGAACTATGATGCGATACGTCAAGCTTTAAGCCGGCTGGCGGACAGTGGTAAAATCCAGAGGATTATACGCGGTGTGTATTACAATCCTGCATTCAGCGAATTGTTGCAAGAATACGAAGCGCCCTCACCTCACCAGATTGCGTTGGCTATAGCTCGGAAATTCAACTGGAACATAGCGCCGTCAGGTATAACCGCGCTCAATATGCTCGGATTGTCTGCGCAGGTATCGGCTAAGTGGAGCTATATCAGCGACGGCCCGTACAATAAATATGAGTTCAACGGTATTACGGTTGAGTTCAAACGGCGCAACAATCGCGAAATTGCCGGGATGAGCTATAAGACAGCCCTTACCATTCAAGCGATAAAGGCACTGGGAAAGGGCAAAGTTGATTCTGTGACTGTTGCCAAAATCAGAACAAAACTCACGGATAAAGAAATAAGCGCCTTACTGCAAGAAGCAAGGTCATCTACTGTCTGGATTTATCAGATTGTAAAAAGAATATGTGAGGTTGACTGATTATGTAATGGATCATCCAGTTTTGCGCGAGGAAACAGGATTCACGTTTATTCAAAGTGAGCCGGTGAGTATCCAGAGAACGGATTACGCGCGGTCCGGAAGTCTGTTGCCCCCATGTCTGCCGCATGTATCCGGGATTCCGTATCTGCCGAACATACAAACGCGCAAACTTCCGCGGAAAACAGTGCTGAAAAACGCAACTCGTCGCGACGCGGCGTGCTAATTAGCACTTTTTCGGCGAGGATCCTCGAACCTATGCCATTTTTAGCACCGTTCCTCGCGCAAAAGTATGCTAAATAACACAGTCTGCGCGAGGAACTGTGTTTTTTAGCATACTTTGCCGCAACGATTTGCGCGTTTCACCCAATTGCGGCCGAATGAATACACGGATTCGGCCGAATCACGCGCGCCCCGTTGTGTTGGAATTTTGGATTCCGGGACAAGCCCGGAATGACGAGACGCGACCCGTAATGACGGCGCATATCGCCTATTTTCTTTGTCATGGCGTCTCCGTATGATGTCAATTTGCAATGCGGGGCGCCAGGGATCCCTGTCGGGGCGTCGAGGATCCGACGGCGGGGCGTCGGGGACGCCGCCCCCTACACACGCGCCGTTCGCGGTACCGTAGGGGGCGGCATTCTGCCGCCCCAGACTGTCCGGAAACGACAAAATGGCGCTGTTAACACAATATATACCGTGCCGCGACTCGCGGTTTGAAAAATTCCCCTCCGGGTCAGGACACGGGTTCAGCCTGCGCGTCTGGCGACGCTTGACTTCACCACGTGCCTGCCCAGTCTCGCCTTCGCTTTTTCGCCCACTGGGCGCGCTCAGGTTCGACTCCCTGGAGGGGAATGGGAAAAGATGGGCGCGTTTTCGGACAGTCTGGCCCGGAACCCGGGATCGCTCATGCCTGCGCGGGCGGCGTTTCGCCAAACGCGGCTGCCAGCAGCGCGCGCTTCACCATGACTTTCGCAAGCTGCACCTTATACCGCGTGGATTCGAAGGGCTTCGCGCCGCTTACGGCGGCTTCTCCCGCCGCTTCCGCCAAGGCCGCGTCCATGGGCTTGCCGGACAGCAGCGCCTCTGCGGCGTAAGCGCGAAACGGCGCCGGCGCCGCGCCGCCCAAGCAGACGCGGGGGCTGTCTCCTCCCAGGTCAACGGCGCAGCTCACCACGGAGAAATCGATGGACTTGCGGAAAGCGAATTTAACGAAGGCGCTGACGCCGATTCGAACCGGGGCGGGAATCCGTATCTCTGTGACGACCTCGTCGAAATCGAGGACGGTGCAATCAGGCAGCCCGGCGGTAAAAAAATCCTCCGCGTCTACCTGGCGCCGGTCGGTGACGATTACCGCCCTGAGCGCGACCAGCGCCGGCGCTATGTCGGAGGGCGCCACGGCGTAGCAGCCGCAATTCAGACAGCGCCTCGCTTCCCGCGCCGCTTCCGCGGCTGTGGGCGAGACGGAATCCTCCAGATCCAGCCGGCGTTTGTCCGCGTCCAGTTCTTTCAGTCTCAGCGCCTTTGTCTCCTGAATGCCCTCCGGATCAAATCCGATGAACGCCGCGCCGCCGGTTCCCGGCGCCTCTCCTGCTCCCTGGCCGTGGGCCGCCGGACCGCCGGCCGCCGCGCCTGTTCCTCCCCCCGCGCCGCCGCCCAGGCCGCCGACGCCTGAGTCTCTGTTCACGCTGGCCGCGCTGTTCGCGTTATCCGCGACGCCTGCGCCGCCGCTGTTCGTACCCCCGCTCGCGCCGTATCCGCCGGTCAAGTTTCCGTTCGCCGCGCCGTCCCCGCCTGCCGCACCCAGGTCTCTGCCCGCGCCGCCTGCGCCGCCGACCGAGTCTCCGGTCATGCCTCCGCCCGCGCCGCCTTCGGCCGCATTGCCCGCGGCGGGCGCGCCGCCTCCGCCCGCGCCGTCCCCGGCCGCCGCTCCCGCGCCCAGGTAACGGTTCATCCCGTCCGCCGCGATACGTCCGTTGGCGACGGAGCCGATGACGGTGGCGGGCCCGGTGGCCGCGTCGCCCCCGGCAAAAACGCCCCTGCGGGAGGTCATGCCCGTTTCTTTTTCCACATCAATCAGCCCGCGTCGGTTCAACTGGAGCTGAAACCGCTCGCTGAGGAAGGACAGATCCACCCGCTGACCCACAGCCATCAGTATATTTTCGGCGCGGATCACGGTGTTGTCATTTTCATCATAAACAGGATTGAAGGCGCCCGTTTCATCCCAGGGAGAAACGCAGCGTTTCAGCTCCATGCCTTTCACAACGCCGTTTTCTTCCAGCACAGCGCCTAAGCCCAAAGAGGGCATGATCACGATCCCCTCGGCTTCCGCCCGGGCGATCTCGTCCGCGCTGGCCGGCATCCGCTCCCGCGGCTCCAGACAGGCCATGGTCACTTTCTCCGCGCCCAGGCGCTTCGCGGTAACGGCCACGTCCATGGCCACATTGCCGCCCCCTGTGACCAGCACCTCCGAGCCGACCTTGCCTTCCATCCACCGATTCACCTCAACCAGGAAGTCCAGGCCAAACACGGTCAGTTCCTCGCCGGAGATGCCCACCACAGGGCGTTTCCAGGCGCCTGTGGCGAAACAGACGCTGTCATGCCGGCGTTCCAAATCCTCCGGAAGCAGATCCTCCCCCACACGCGCGTTCAGCTCAAAAACAACGCCCATGCCTTCCAGCGCGCGGACAAAGCGGCGCACAACATCCTTGGGAAGCCGGTACGCGGGAATGGCGTACATCAGCATTCCCCCCGCCTCCGGTTTGCTGTCATAAACGGTGACGCGGTTCCCGGCTTTGCGCAGGAAATACGCGGCGGACAAACCGGAAGGACCCGAGCCCACCACCGCCGCCGATTTCCCCGTCTCCCGCTCCGGAGGCGCGTAAAATGTGCCGCTGTTCGCCAGAATATAATCCCCCAGCGCCCACTCGACGCCGCTTATGAGTACGCCGTCCCCGCTCTCGCCCCGGTTGCAGACCGGCTGGCAGAAATGGGCGCAGACACGGGCGGTGATGGCCGGCATAGGGTTGACGGCCAGAATCATCTCCGCCGCGCCGTCCCAGTCCCCTTCCCGTATTCGGGCCAAATATCCGGGAATATCGGCGCCGGCGGGACATTCCATGGCGCAGGGGGTCACGCTCACCCGCCTGCCGCCGAAAGCCGAATGGTACCGGCTGTCTCCCGTGAGGGCAAAACACTCCTTGCCCCCCTTGCGTATACAGTAAAAACGGTTCTCCGGCTTGCGGAAATACCAGCAGCGCGGCAGCTGCGCCAGATTGCCGCCGAGTGTGGCCATATCCCGCACATGAGGCGTGGCCACACTCTCCGCTGCCTGGGCCAGCGCCGGATATTTCCCGCGGATCAGCGGACTGTCCGCGATATCGGCGAGGCGGGTCAGCGCGCCGATTCTCAGCCCGCCGCCTTCCGCCTCCCCGTCCTCCGCTATGTAATCCAGGCCCGGGATGGATTTGATGTTGACCACCCGCGCGGGATATTCCGGAAGGATGTGATCCTTCAACGATCCGAGCAAATCGGTGCCGCCCGCTATAATGCGGGCCTTGCCGACCGCGAGACTGTCCGCCGCTTCCTTCACGGAACCCGCGTTGATATGATTGAACGGTTTCATTCTGCTCCCCTTACATTACCCTTGTATTACGGCCCTACGGTCAAAGTACGGTCCTACGGTCCAAGCGCGGTCTAAGCGCCGATCGAGGCGGGCGCCCGTTTGACGCGCCGTCACAGCGTCCGTTTACGCCTTCCCCAACGCTTTCAGCACCTTGTCAGGCGTCGCGGGCGGATCCACCCAGACGCCGATGGCGTTATGAATCGCGATGATGATCATATGCGTGTTCGCCAGGGAATGGCTGATGCCGTTGGCCCCGTATACCGCGTTGCCGGCCCGGGTCTCCAGAAAATCCTTCTCCACCGGCGGCACATCCAGCATCCCCGGCTTTTTGTAATCGAACATATTTGTGTTCAGCCTGACCCCTGTCCGGGGGTCATACACAAAATCTTCCAAAAGCTGGCATCCCTGACTGAAATACATCACCTGATCAATCTGGCTTTCCAGGGATGTAGGGCGCAGCACCTTGCCGGGATCCGCCGCCACGCCGAAACGCAGTATCTCCACCTCCCCCGTTTCCGTATCCACAGCCACCTCGCAATAAGCCGTGTTCATGGTGTCCAGTATTTTGCCCATGCTGCCCGTGACCCAAACCGCCAGCGGTGGTTTGCCGGAATAGGTGGCAAAGAGGTTTTGGGGCACGGCGCTCGTCAGAGGCGCGCCCACGCTGTGATCCGCTTTAAGCACCACCCTTCCGCCGGCCAAATCCAGATCCTCCGGCTTTAATCCCTTGAAGGGGCCGGGGGGAGGCGGCGGCGGACCGAAGCCGTGTCCCCCGCCCATGCCGGGGGGCGGCGCGGTTTCCGCGTACTCAATGGCCGCCTCCAGAATACGCTGTTTCAGAATATGGGCGCATTCCTTCGCGACCCAAGCGGAAGCGGTGGTTCCGTCCGATCCGCCGCCAAAGGTGACAAAATTCTCGCGATAATCAAAATCAATACATACGTCCTCATAATTAAGTCCCAATTCCTCGGCCACCACCATGGCGTTGCACTCAATGGAATACACCCCGAAAAGCGGTCCCTGAGTGGGCAAATGAACCACGCCCTGACGCAGCTCCAGTTTGCAGTGATAAGTGGCGAAGGAATGCCGGGGACACATCTGATACCGGAAACTGGCGCCGTGATACCTGCCGTCCGGCAGCTTCCTGGCCCCGGCCCGATGCCAGTCCCAGTTCATCATCTTCCTGCCCGTTTCCACGCAAGCCTCGAAGCTGTGTACAGGATTGATATCGTCCTGAGATTCCGGGCCGTGCAGGTTCAGCCGCGCCACGTCAATGGGATCCATATCCAGTTTCTCCGCGATCAGATGAATGGCGATGGTCACAATGTCCCAGTTAAAAGGACAGTGCTGGCCGGAAACATACATCATCCCCCGGTTGGAATCCACGATCTCCATAAATTGACGGACATTCTTGCATTTCAGGGTATTATAGGGACCCTGTGTCTGATCCCCCACATTGCCGAAGCTGGAACTGCCCCATACGCCGCCGTCCGCCACGGAAAAATCGTCCATGGCGGTGATCAGGCCGTTTTTGGTGAACCCCACCTTCATGTAAGCGTATCTTTGATTCATGATGAAGTCGTAGGTCTCTTCCCGGGTGTTGACGCACCGCACAGGCCGCCCCGTTCTCTTGGCCAGGAGCGGCGTGATGTTTTGGGATTTGCGCAGGCCCCAGTCGCAGTATTTGCCGCCCATAAAAAGCCCTTCCTGCACGGTTTTTTCCGGAGGCATGCCGTACATGAAGCTGATGGAGTGCTTCTCCCGGACGGCGCCTTCGATGTGCAGGGTTTTGCCCTCGCCGAAATAGGGCTCGTCCGACCACCAGGCCACGGATCCGGAGGGATTCGGCATATGGGACGCGAAGGCGGGCGTGTACAAATCATATTCAATGATGTGGTCCGCCGCTTTAAAACCCGCCTCAATATCGCCGGAATCGAAATTGGAATATGCCACATTGCCCCGCTTCGGCGGGCTCTCCAGCTGATCCGGGCTCCGTATGCCAAACTGAGGCGTCTCCCGCACCTGGGGCCGGATCACCGGCGCGTCGGGCTTCCTGCCCTCCAGCAGATCCACCACATGGGGCAGAATCTCCCATTGGATGTCCAGCCGCCGCAGGGCCTCCTCGCAGATATCCTCGCTTTCCGCCACCACAATGACGGCCACCTCCGCGCCCTCCTGATCCGCCAGATTATCCAGGTACGGGCGCTGGGCGCCGAACATCTCGCCAAAACTCCGCAGCTTCCGGATGTCCTCATCCTCCCAGGTGAGAATGTCCGCGACCCCCGGAACCGCCCGGGCCGCGGATGTATCCACCCGCGCCACCCGCGCGTGGGCGTAAGGGCTGCGAAGGAATTTGGCGTGCAGCATGTCCGGCAGTACGTAGTCGATGCCGAATTTGGCCACCCCTGTGGCCAGGGCGTAAGACAGCTTGCCGGGCACGTTGCGCTGCCCGACCACTCTGAAATCCTCTCTCTGTCCGTTGACGCCCGCTAAATCAGCCATACCCTCACGCCCCTTTTCGCATTTTCAGCGCCGCTTCCAGAATCGCGGCGGCGTGGCGCGGATATGTGCCGCAGATGCAGATATTGCCGGCCAGCGCCCGGCGGCATTCGTCCTCTGTGGGATTCGGATTCTTATCCATCAGCGCCTTGGCGGACACCAAAAAGCCCGGCGTACAGTAGCCGCACTGCATGGCGTCCCACCGGCAGTAAGCGTCGATCAGCGGCTTCCACGCCGGATCCGCCGCGATGCCCTCTACGGTCTGAACCGTCTTGCCCTCGCACTCGCAGGCCAGTGTGGTACAGGCCAGCACCGCCCTGCCGTCCATAATCACGGTGCAGGAGCCGCACACGCCCCGGTCGCACATATGCTTCGTTCCCGTCAGCCCCAGACTGAACTGGAGCGCGCGCTGCAGGGTCCAATGGGGTTCAACTAGCAGCTCGCGCGGTTTGCCGTTCAGATTCAGCGCCACAACCACGGGCTGCGCCGCCTCCGGATGCCTGGCCGCGTAATGTTCTTCCAGTTCCGGCAATCCGGCAAAAATCCTGCCGCAAATCCCGCAGCGATACTCCGTCAGAATCGAGGGAACCGCAGCGTATTCCTGCGCCAATAAAAGCACCACCCTTCAGAATCTCCAATTCGTAATTTGGCGTCAACGGATCCGGGGCGGCAGAATGCCGCCCTCTACGGTATCGTGAATGACGCCGTATTCGGCACTGTGAATGACGCGTCTGTAGGGGCGGCATTCTGGTCCGTCTCCGACCGACGCGAATATCTAAGGTTCAGAATCTCGCCGCCTTACAGCACATTGTCCGTCCTGCGAATCAAATCGTTTTGTATGGCGTCCGACAACTCCACAAAATATGCCGAGAACCCGGCGACGCGCACCACCAAATCCTTGTATTCCTCGGGATTTTTCTGGGCGTCCCGCAGCATCTCCGCGCTCACCACATTGTACTGGATCTGCATCCCGCCCTCCTCAAAGAAAGCGTGGATGAAATGGTGAAGCTTGGCCGTGCCCTCGGAGCCTTCCACACAAGAGGGGTGGAACTTCATGCAGAATTGCAGACCGTTGTTGTATTTCTCCGGATGCATCGCCAATATGGAACGCGCCACGCCGGTGGGGCCGTTTTTGTCCGCGCCTTGTGTCGGGGACGCGCCGTCGGACACAGGCTCGTGGGCAAAGCGGCCGTTGGGCGTAGCGCCGGTGTCGTGCCCCACCATAATATGCGCCCCGGCCGAATATATGCCGATGATGTTGTGGGTTCCGCGCGGGCCCACATAAGATTTGTACCGATCCGCAAACAGTGAGCTGACCCTGCCGGCGATCTCGTCGGCATAGGGATCGCCGTTGCCGTAATAAGGAACCTCGTTGATGGCCCGCTGGCGAAGCGGCTCGTAACCTTCCCAATTCGCCATAACAGCGTCGTACAGCTCCCGAGCGGTACATATTTTCTTGTCGTACACCAAGTATTTAATGGCGATCAGACTGTCGATGCAGGTGCCGATCCCGATGGCCGCGCCGCCCACAGCGTTATATTTGGCGCCCCCCAGCATGATGTCTTTCCCGGATTCCATACAGCCGTCGAAAGTAGCCGACGCCACGGGAACAGGCACCTGAGGATTGCCCACGTATTCCATCAGATTATTGAGCGAAACAAACCAATCCAGGAAGTGATTGTGCTGAGTCTCATAGGCTTTCCATACATCCTCAAAGGTTTTCATCTCGTAGAGATAGCCGGTGTGCAGCCCGCCCTGCAAGCCGTTCAGGGGATTCTTGCCGTCGTTGATGGCTTGCAGAACCATATTCGCGATGCGGATATGCGTCATGGAGAAAGGCGCGGAAACATTCGCGAAATCGTTCCCCGAACCGGAAAGCTCCACACAGCCGATGACGCAGAAATCGTTGGCGTCCTCCTGGGAAAGCCCGCGCTCTTTCATCATGGATATAATCAAGTCGGCGTTGTCGATGGTGGGGTTGCCGCCGTTGAGTTTCGCCGTTTCTATTCCCGCCTCCCACAAGTCCGCCGGGGTATCCGGATGTACACAGAGGGAAAGGGTGGGATCATGCAGCTTCAGCCGGGCGATGGACTGCAGAAGAAGGTAGGACGCCTTATTGGACGCGTCCGAACCGTCTTTCTTCCGTCCGCCGACAGTCAGCCGCAGGTTGTTCGTATAAGCCCCCATCATCAGCGCGCCCATTCCGGGCCCGCCGCCTACCAAAGCCGCCAGTTTCAGGCAGAAGCAGTCCACGATCTCCTGAGCGAATTCCGGCGTAATACGCCCCGCGGCCAGGTCAGCTTCCAGAAAATCGCCCACATGCTGGTCAAATCGCCCAATCGTCAAACCGATAAAACTGCCTTCGATATTGATAATCAACCCATAGAAGTACACGACTTGCACGGCTTCCCAGAACGTGCGGGCGGGTTTCTCCATGATCCACTCCAGGGAATCCGCCATTTGCAGTAATTCAGCCTTCCGTTTCGCGTCTGCCGTTTCCGCCGCCTGCACCCGGGCGGTCTCCGCGAAACGTTTGGAGAATTGGATCACGGCGTCACAGGAGATTTCAACGGCTTTATAAAAATAGTATTTTTCCGCGTCGTCACCGAATAGCTTGCCCTTCAGACTCTCCAGTTTTTCCCGGGCCTCGGCGCGTATGGCGCCAAAACCCTTCGTAATGGCTTTGCGGAAATTCGCGTTAAAATGCCCGTGGGGCGGCGCGTCCTTTCGTTCCGTTCTGTAAGGCAATACGCCCGCCGAGCATACGTCGCCGGCGCCCTCCGGCCACTCAAAATGCAATTTTTGCCCGTTGTTGTTCTCCCGCCAGAAATCCACCACGGTACGGAAATAATCCCGGTCTTCCTGGGCCATATTGATCCGGCCTTCTTTGAGGGTGCGTTTGTCAAATATGTCGTTGTCCAGTTCCATCGGTATCCAGTCCAATCCCTGCTGTTCGCACAGAAGGAAACAGCCCTTGCGGTATTTGCCGATATTGCCCACGATGAGCTCGTCCTCGTCCACGCGCACCGTCATCTTCGTGAGAACCTCATACATGGCCTGAGCCCTCTTTATGATGGGACGTTCGTTCATATGCCCCATATAATAGTCCGTCATGACTTTGGTGCGCTCAGAATCCAGCGTCGGTATCTCATCCCGGTAAAACTTACGCAGCCGCGTCACCCGCGGCGTCAGCGGCGATAAAGTAAACATAGGGGTCACCTCCAAATTTAATATATTATTCAGTTTATTATATAACATTCCTTCATCTATTGTCAATCATTCCTGATAAGAAGAATTTTTCGCTTTCTCATAGGTGCTTATGAATCCGATGCCGGAAGCGTCGTAGAGATATGTATCCTGATACGCGATATAGTATATCTCGCCGTTCAGCGTGGTGAAGAATATCTGGTTTTCCTCCCCCTCAAGCCCGTTTGGCGAACAGAGGACCGTATTGACCTCCGCCCCCGGCGCCGCGGACATCCGATCCACTTTGACGGCGGCGATGCCCACGAGGTTCAGTCGCTCGCGGATCAACTCCGTCTGCTCCGCCGTGTAGCCTGCGCGCAGCATTTCCTCTGTGATCCCGTCCTCCGCCGTTCCGTTCACGGCGGAGGACACAGAAGACGGCGCGCCTTCGCCGCCCGTCCGGCTCGTCAGAATCCTCATCCCGGCAAGCGTAATCAGGACGATAATGACCATCGCGATATAACGGTGCTTCGTGGGGGAGGGGCCGGTTTGCCCCGGCCGCTTGCCGGCGCCGCCTGATTCTATCCGTTCATCCGGCCCGCCCGCGCCGCCGCGGTCGGTCCGCCGTGTTTCCTCCGGCGGCTGCCCGCCCTCCGCCGCGCTCCGCCGCCGGTCGTTGAGCAGCAATTCCTCTTTCCTGCGGTCGAATTCTTTCCGTGATATCCTCCGCGACGAGAGCTGTTCCAGCAGCTCCGACATTTTTGCGTATGTTTCGTCATTCATAGCTTAAGACATCCTTTATGGACCGGTTTAATTTTAGCGTTCCAGCGTATACCGAGGACGGGCGGCAGAATGCCGCCCCTACGCCGCTCTCCTGAGACTCGTTAACTGACATGGTGACAAGCCACGAAGTGCTGATTCCCGTAGTCCTTGAGTTCCGGGCATGACTCCGCGCATTCCGGCGCAGCGTAGGGACAGCGCGGGTGGAAGGAGCATCCCGGCGGCGGATTCAGCGGAGTGGGGACATCCCCCTCCAGAATGATCCGCTGGCGCTTCGCCTCCTCAGCCGGATTCGGAAGCGGCTGCGCCGAAAGCAGCGCCTTGGAGTACGGATGCAATGTGTTCTTGTACAGATCCCGCGCGTCCGACAGCTCAACGATTTTGCCCAGATACATCACGGCCACGCGGTGGCTGATATACTCCACCGCCAGCAAATCATGGGAGATGAACAGATAACTCATGCCGGTGTTTTTCTCCTGAAGGCTCTGGAGCAGGTTCAGTATCTGCGCCTGCATGGACACGTCCAGCGCCGAAATCGGCTCGTCACAGATGATGATCGACGGATTCCCCGCCAGCGCCCGCGCCACTGCCAGCCGCTGACGCTGGCCGCCGGAGAACTCGTGGGGATACCGGTCCGACATATCGGAACTCAGTCCGCAGATCTTAAAGAGTTCCGACACACGTTTCCTGTATTCCTGATCATTCGTTGTGATCTCATGTACAAGCAGGGGTTCGCCCACGATATCGCCGGCTCTCTGCCTCGGGTTCAGCGAACTGTACGGATCCTGAAACACCATCGCCATCTGTCTCTTATAAGGCCGCAGGTCATTGTATGAAAGGCCCGACAGATCCTTTCCCTTGAATTTTACCAACCCTTCCGTGGGCTTATACAGCTGGGTGATCGCGCGTCCCACCGTGGTCTTGCCGCAGCCGCTCTCGCCTACCAGTCCCAGCGTCTCGCCGGGCCTGATGGAAAACGTAACGCCGTCCAGCGCCTTCACGTCGCCGATTTTCTTTCGGAGAAATCCGCGCCTCACAGGGAAATGAATCTTCAGGTTCTCTAAATCCACCACATTGACGTTCTTTTGCTCCGGCAATTCTACTCACTTCCCTTCGTACACGCGGTATAATGCGTCCCGCCAATATTTGTGAGTTCCGCCACAGGTTCCTTAAAGCAGCTCTTCCTGCGTTCTTTGCAGCGCGCGAGAAACGCGCAGGTCTCCGGCCGGTCGATCAGATTGGGCGGCATACCCTGGATGGGCACCATCTTCTCGCCCAGAACCGGCACGCATTTGATCAGACCGCGGGTATATGGGTGCGCCGGATTATCCCAAATTTCATTCACCGTACCGGTTTCGACAATTTTGCCTGCGTACATAATGCTGATCCGGTGGGCGTAACGGGCCACAATGCCCAGATTGTGCGTTACCAGCATCAGCGCCGTCTTGTGTTCGTGAACCATCTTATACAGCAGTTCCAGAATCTGCGCCTGGATCGTCGCGTCCAGGGCTGTGGTGGCCTCGTCCGCGATGATCATCTTGGGGTTGCAGACCATGGCCATGGCGATCATCACGCGCTGGCGCATCCCTCCCGACATCTGGTGGGGGTAATCGTCCATGCGTTTTTTGGGATCCGGGATACCGGTCTGCTTCAGCATATCGGCGGCGCGTTCGCGGGCTTCCTCCTTCGCCGCGCCCCGATGTTCCATCAGCACCTCGGACAGCTGTTTGCCCACCGTCAGCGCGGGGTTCAGCGAGGTCATGGGTTCCTGGAATATCATGGATATCTTATTGCCCCGGATGCCGCACATCTCGTTGCTGTTCCTGTCATATTTCAAAAAATCTTCGCCGTCAAAATCAATCGTGCCCGAGACAATGCGCCCTGGCGGCGTTGGAATGAGCTGCATCACCGACAGCTGGCTGACGGATTTGCCGCAGCCGCTCTCGCCCACCAGTCCCACGATCTCGCTCTCGTCCACCGTATACGACACCTGATTCACGGCGCGCACCACGCCGCGCTCCGTTTTGAATTCGGTGGTAAGCCCTTCTACAGTTAACAGTCTGCCCATTCTCGTCCCTCCTCGAATTAAGGATTATTAGGGATTCGGCTTACCTACCCCAGCGTTCCGCGCAGCCGCGGATCCAGCGCGTCGCGGAGACCGTCGCCCACCATGTTCACGCTGAACACCAGCAGCATGATCATGAAACCCGGCGCCAGAGACAGCAGAGGGCGCATGGACAGGTATTTCTGCCCGTCAAAGCACATACGGCCCCAAGCGGCGATGGGCGGCGCCAGTCCCAGTCCCAGGAAGCTCAGCATCGCCTCCGACATAATCGCGCCCCCCAGCATCATGGACATCTGAACGATGAGCGGAGAGAATACGTTGGGCAAAATATGGGTGAGGATGATGCGGCTGTGCTTCGCGCCCATGGCCAATTCCGCCAGCACATAGTCGTTTTGCCTCACGGACAGCACCTGTCCGTTCACCAGGCGGATATAACCCGGGAACATGCCCAGGGAGACCGCGAGAATGATGGCAAAGATGTTGCTTCCAAACACCGCCACGATGAGCAAGATGAGAATCAGTCCGGGAATCGCCATGATCGCGTCCGTGATACGCATAATGACGCTGTTCACAGCCTGGCTCGAGAAACCCGCGACCAGGCCGATGGTCACGCCGATCAGCGCCGATACCACCACGCATACCATGCCCACAAGGATCGCGACCCGGGAACCGAAGATCACCCGGCTCAGCAGATCCCGGCCCAGGGCGTCGGTGCCCAGCAAATGATTCGCGGCCGGCCCGGTCAGCACGTTCCCCAGATCCTGAACATAAGGATCGTAGGGCGCGACCACAGGCGCGAGAACCGCCAGCAGCAACATGGCCACAAAGATACCAAATCCGATGGCGACTGTTTTCCGGTGAAAAAATATCTTGAGAAACCGCTTGCGTTCATCCATCATCGGAAGCATCCCGTCTTCCAAAACCTGGAATCCTTCGCCTTCCTCCGGCATAAAACCGTCCGCGTCAAAATCCTCCGCGGTCAGATTCTCCACGGCGGGTTCCGCCCCGGCGAAACCTTCGGCGGCCAGATTGTCTTTCATATTATGATCGTCCATTCCCATCACCTCCTCGCCGTTCATCAGTCGTATTGGATCCTCGGATCCACCCAGACGTACAGCAGATCCACCAACAGACTGCACGCCACCGTCATGACCGTCATGATCACCGTCACACCCTGCACCACCGTGTAGTCATGGCTCTGCATCGCGTCGATCATAAATTTGCCCATGCCCGGAATGACGAAGATCATCTCCACAATGGCGGATCCGCCCAGAATGCCGCGCAGCATCTGTCCCTGCATGGTGATGATGGGCAGCAGGGAATTCTTGAGGACATGCTTCAGGAGAACCTTGCGTTCGTTCAACCCCTTTGCCCAGGCCGTGCGGATATAGTCCTCCCCCAGCACCTCCAGAACGCTGGAGCGCATTTGCCGGGTGGTGCCCGCGATGGGCCCCAGGGCGCCCACGGTGATGGGCAGCACGGCCTGTTTCACGAACATGCCGAAATCTTCCCAGGGCGCCGTATAGCCATAGATCGGCACCCAGCGCAGCTGCACGGCAAAGATGTACATCAGGAAGATCGCTATCCAGAACACCGGCGCCGTGATCCCTATGTTCGCCAGAATCGTCAGAAAATTATCGAGAAATTTCCCCCGCCGGATCGCGCAGAGGATGCCCAGCACCGGCCCGATCAGGCACCCCAGCACAAACGACGTAAGACCCAGCATCAGCGAGACCCCGATGCGCGGCGGCAGTTCCTTGTTGATGTTGTAGTTGTTCGTGATAGACACGCCGAAATCCCCCGTCAGCATCCTGCCCGCCCAGTTAAAATACTGAACGATCAGCGGCCCGTCCAGACCCCTGTCGTGTCTGATTTGCTCCACCTGTTCCGGTGTGATGTTCGCCAGCATGCTGCCGGACACCATCATATCAATGGGATCCCCCGGCAGCGCCCGCATCAGCAGAAAGACGATGGCGCTGACCACCACCACCACCAGAACCGAATGGATTAAACGCCGGCCAATATAGCCTATCATATCCTATTTACCTCCATTCCACGGCTGTCATTATCACAGGAAAAAACGTCCGGGTTCGAGGGAAAGACGCGGTATCGGCGGTTTCAGCCAACCTGAAGCGGATTCCCGCCGCCGCGAGCCGGCGCGTGGACAGCGCCCGCGCTCACAGCGGCGGAACCGCTAACAAGTTACCGCGGTTGAGTCCGCGTCCGCCGGACGGTGACGGTCCCGGGCGGCAGAATGCCGCCCCTACTAGGCGTCCTTCCAGGCGTCGCCCGGCACCCAGACGGTGCCGGAACCCCAGTCCGCCCATCCGCCGCCTTGCACGCCGTTCCTGATCACATAGCAGTCGTACATGTCATAGAGCGGAATCATGATGTAATGATCCACCATCAGAAGCTTGACCAGCGCCTGTATATTGTCCTTCTCCACCGCCATGGGGCGTTCCGGATTATACGTCCGGCCAATGACCTCCTGAATGGGCTCCATCTCGTCGGCAGGGCGCCAGGTACTGTTCTGATACAGATGCTCATAGTCGAAGTTCAGACCTATGGTGGAGGCTTCGGTTTCCAGAGCGCGGACGTTCATGGTAAAAATGTTGCCGTTGCCCCAGTCGTTGCGCAGTTCGAAGAACAATCCGCCTTCGGGGGACTCAAGATTGACCGTAATGCCCACCGCTTTGAGCTGCTCCTGTACGGCGGTCATCGCGTCCGGATCGGCCAGACCCCAGGCGATGTACAGGGTCGTGGTGAATCCGTTGGGATAGCCCGCGTCGGCCAGCATCTGCTTCGCCTTCTCCACATCGTAACCCGCCGCGGGATCCATCGGCGTTCCTTTCACCGCCGCCTCGTCCAGATGTCCCTGATAGCCCTCGGGGAACATCTGATACGCCGGTGTGTTGACGCCGAATCCCCGGGCGGCGATGATGGCGTCGCGGTTGAGCGCGTAGGAAATGGCCTCGCGCACCTCTTTCTTCGCCAGAGGGGAATCATTCAACTCAAATGTTTTCGCGTCCGCGCTGCCCGGCAGCAAGCAGAGGGGTCCCATGGGCATCTGCTGAACATAGACCGGCGCGCCGGAATTGAGCAGCATAAATACCGACTCCGCGTTGAAGGTGTTCGCCACATCCACCGCGGTGGGGCCGGTATCCTTCATGGACTCCTGCAGGGTCGTCTGATCCTGAATGCCTACAAAACGCAGTGCGTCCAGATAGGGCTTACCCTCCTGCCAATAGTTCTCGTTCTTTTTGAATGTGACATGTGATCCGGCGACCCTGTCATCCAGAATAAAGGGGCCGGTACCCACGGGATGCTCCAGGGCGTATTCCAGTCCGTTTTCCTCGTAGTTTTTCTGCGAGATAAAGCCGTACCCGCGTGAGACAAATCCGCCCCACATGCCGCTTGAATAGTATCTAAGCTGAACCCGTATCTCATAATCGCTGACTTTCTCCACACCTGTCATCAGGCTGTTCATGGCGCCTGTCTCCATGATGCGTCTATAGTTCCAGACGGCCACATCCGCGTTGAAATCCGAGCCGTCCGTGAATTTGACGCCCTCCCGCAGCTTGAAGTTGATGGCGCCGGCGTCCTCGTCGACCACCCAGGATTCCGCCAGCCAGGGCTCCACCGAGCCGTCCTTATGGGCGATGGCCAGCGTCTCTACCCAGGGGCAAAGCAGCCCTAAGCCCTGGAGCATCAGCCGTTCGGGCAAGCCGATGGCGGCGTCGATGTCGCTGCCTCCGTTGATGACCAATGTGCCTCCGTACACCGGGTCGCCGCCGGCGGGCGGCGCGGTGTTTCCGCCGGCCGTTCCGGTTGGGTTCCCTCCGCCTCCGCCGCCTCCGCAGGCGGTCACGAACGCCAGTACCAAAATCATCAAGATGGCCAGTAGTCTCCTTTGCATTTTCATTCCTTTCTCTCCTTCCTCAATACAAGTGATCACTTCGGCGTTGCATCCTGTCACTTCGGTTTTGCCATTGTCACCTCGGCGTCATATCCTGAATTCCGGGATACACCTGGAGAATAACAGAACAATCTTTATTTTCCGATAAATTTACGGCTGGCATCCACCCAGTCAATGTCCGTCCGCGCTTTCCCGAAACCCACTTTCGGGCCTTTTTTCTCCAGCACGGCGATGCCTTCCGGCACAGGCGCGCCGGCTTCCCTCATCTTGATCATGAACTGTTCCGCCGCTTCTTCCTTGGCCATGCCGTCGGGAGATGTATAATTGCGGACGCGTTCCTGCTCCCGGGAGACGATTTCATAGGCGTTGGGATAAGGGACGATAAAAACCTGCCCCGCCTCAATCCCTCTCTTAAAGCGTTCCGCCAGTTCCAGCGGATCGATGCCGCCGGATACGTGTTCTTTGAGCAAGTCAATGACATCTTCCGTCGTATTGTAGCCGCTGTTTTTAAACCTCTCCGGACGGTGCCGCTCGGTTTCCCATATGTTCGTGTTGATATTCATGGGGCACAGCGCGCTGGCGCCGATGCCGTAAGGTTTAAGCGCCACATAATAGGATTCCATGAGGTTATTGACGGCCGCCTTGGCTGCGGAATAGGGCGCCGTCGTCGGGCCGGCGATCCAGCCGCCCCACGAGGAAGTAGCGGCGATGTGGCATTCGGTTTTGCCGGCGTATGCCTTAATGATGCGCGGAACGAAGATCACGAGCCCGTTGACCACCGCGCTCAGGCATACGCCCATGACCCAGTCGTAATCGTCGAAGGTAGACGCCTCCGCCGGACCGAAGGAGTTCACGCCGGCCGTTTGAATGAACAGATGCGGCGGCCCGCCGAACACCTCTTCAATCTTGTCGGCGGCGGCGGCGTATTCCTCCCGGTTGGTCAGATCCACCTTTATCGCGAGGATATCGCTGCCTTTCGCTCCGCTGTAAGCGGCGATCTCACCCACGGCGCCGTCCAGCGCGTCCTGGCGTATATCCGCGATCGCGACTTTCATCCCCGCCTTTGAGAATACCTTTGCCTGGCCGAGTCCCGCGCCTGAGGCGCCTCCCGTGATAAAAGCGATTTTCCCGGCAAAATCTTTCATTGCGCATCATCCTTTCCTTATGTAGAAGTTTATGCAGTAAACTTATGAACAAGTAACCCCAATTTCACACCAATCGAAAGCCGATGCTATTTTTTTGTCCGAAAATAAATAGAAAAATTTAGACTTTTTCCAGAAACCTATACTTTTTTGGAAAATCCAGTATTTCTAATTCCTGGATATCCCGGGCTGAAAAAGCCCATTTTTTCGTGTCCGTTCAGACCATTTATTGAATAAAATAGGTATATTTGGTTTTCCGGAATAGTATACCTTTTCGGAAAAATCAGTCTAATCGACCGGCAAGCGCACCGATCCTCTTTTATTATACCGGTTACAGCCTTGTCCTTTTTATATACAGATCACAAATATTCGTTGTGTGATCTGTTATTCAAGAGAATCGCCGATAATGCTTAAACTCAAAACTCGCTCCAGACCTTTGTATTTCTTTGCTCCAAATGGCATAAACCGTCTCTCATCGAACGAACCGCGCCGCCGTTATGATCCGAATGGCCGCGATCCGATTTTATCCAAAATTTGATATATAAGCGGCATATTCAGAGCGTTTCGCACGCCTGCCGCCAGCAGGTCATACTGGCGGTTTTTATATTCGGCGAAATCAAACGCAGGAGCAGGCAGTTTGACGCCCTTTGCCTCCGCAAGCGCGGAGCATATCGCCCCGCGGCATTCTGCGCCGTCAAAGAAACCGTGCAAATACGTACCGTAGACGTTTCCCTTCTGACATCCGTCAAGGGCGCCGCTGCTCAGCCGCAGAAGCGGCGCCGCGCCCGGAGCGCGTTCCGATACACCCATATGAATTTCGTAGCCTTCGACAGACTTGCCGGAAAGCGGAGCAAACACGCCGTCCACCTTGAGTACGGCGGCGGAAACCTGGGCGCGGTGTTTGTCGGCGGAAAATTCGGTGGTTACAGGCAGGAGCGTCATTCCCGCGATCGAACGCCCTGTGGCGCCTTCGACGCCGTCTCTGTCTGTGACGCGTTCGCCGAGCATCTGGAAGCCTCCGCAGATACCGACGACGGCGGCGCCCTGAGCGGCCAGACGCTTGATCTCCGCTTCAAGCCCACATTCACGCAAACGGATCAAGTCGCCGATCGTGTTCTTAGTTCCGGGCAGTATGATAAAATCAGGTGTTCCCAAATCGGAAGCGTCGCCCACATAGCGCAAACCCACGCCCGGCGTGGCTTGCAGAGCGGTAAAATCCGTAAAGTTGCTGATATGCGGCATGCCGATGACGGCAATATCAATAACTGGATCCATTCTGCGGCGCGTCAGGCGTTCGGAAAGACTGTCCTCGTCCTCAATGTCCACATCCAGCATGGGCACAACGCCCGCGCAGGGTATGCCGCACAGTTTCTCCAATATCTTGACGCCTTCGTCAAACAGCGACATATCGCCGCGAAACTTATTGACGATTGTCGCCTTGATTAACGCGCGCTCATCGGCCGGCAGGAGCTTGACTGTACCGTATATCTGTGGAAATATGCCGCCCCTGTCAATATCGCCGACCAGCAGAACTGGCGCGTTCGCTATTTTTGCCATGCCCATATTCACGAAATCGTCCCTGGCGAGGTTGAGTTCCGCCGGACTGCCCGCGCCCTCAAGCACAATGACGTCGAAATCCGCGGCAAGGGAATGATACGCTTCCATAATTTTCGGTTTCAGCATCTGCTTCATGGCGTAATAGTCACGCGCCGCAACCGTGCCGAACACTTCGCCGTTGACAATGACCTGGGAACCGCTGTCGTGTACAGGCTTCAGGAGGATGGGATTCATCCGCACATCCGGATCGACGCCCGCGGCTTCGGCCTGGGTCGCCTGAGCGCGTCCCATTTCCAGCCGGTCGCGGGTAACAAAGGAATTCAACGCCATATTCTGACTCTTGAACGGCGCGGTTTTATATCCGTCCTGTTTGAAAATCCGACACAGCGCGGCGGTCAGTATGCTCTTGCCGGCGTTCGACATGGTTCCTTGCACCATGATTGCTTTAGTCACTTTGCATCCTCTCCGAGATAGAATCAGCGGGCTTCTTTCATCAATTCCTTAATCTGTTCTTCCAATCGAAGTCTTTCTTCTCTTTCCTTTGCCAATTGCCTTTCTGTCTCCAACGCTTTTTCTTCTGCCTCCAGCGCCTTCTTTTCCGCCGCCGACGCTCTTTGTTTTTCTTCTAACGCTCTTTGTTTTTCTTCTAACGCTCTTTGTCTTTCTTCTGATGCTTTTTGTTTTTCTTCTAATGTTTTTTGTTTTTCTTCTTCTATAAGCTCTTCCCAGATATCATTCAAATAACGCGTTTCTCCAATCATTTCCAACTCCTCCTTCGTATAATTCACTTCGCTTAACATGCCGTAAATCTTTTTTATCCAGGAAGGATCGCTATCCTTCATTTCGCCGCCCAGAAACAGTCG
>JAISDM010000239.1 GCA_031264885.1 Peptococcaceae bacterium
TCCAGGAGCGGCAGGATCCGCGCCGTACCGTTCTGACCTCTGTTCTGATCCGGGACGGGACCCGGCCCGTCGTCAGCGTCAAGAGCAGCCTCCCCGTGCCGCTGCCTATGCTCCGGCCCGTCGCCGCCGAACTGAGCCGGCGCTCCGTCCAGGCGCCCGTCAGTATCGGGCAGGTTTTGTTCACCGATATTCTTGAAACAGGAGCGGACATCATCGCCACCCGCGCGGTTCCGCGAGCTTAAAAAAATCTTCAATTCGTAGTTTAGATTCCGATACCACATCTTGTCATTCCGGGCTTGTCCCGGAATCCAAAAGAAGGAACCTGGATTCCGGGACAAGCCCGGAATGACGGGGAACAGACAAGATCGGAAAGGCGCCTGATTCCAAACTGCGAACCGCAGCTTAACAAAATAAGAGGTGTTGAAAATATGGATCAATTATGGGAAATTACATTGGGCGATTTGTTGGATCAAATGGCGGACCGTTATCCGGACCGCGACTGCGTCGTTTACACAGACCGCCCCTTCCGCAAGACCTATAAAGAATTCCGCGCCCTGGTCAACGAAACCGCCAAAGGCTTCGCCCGCCTGGGCGTCAAGAAAGGCGATCATGTGGCCATTTGGGCCACCAATTACCCCGAATGGATCGTCACACTGTTTGCCACCGCCAAATTAGGCGCCGTACTGGTCACCGTCAATACCAACTACAAAATCTACGAAGTGGAATACTTGCTGCGGCAGTCCGACTCTCACACCCTGGTTCTGATCGACGGCTTCAAAGACGTGGATTACGTAGAAATCATTCAGCAGCTGATCCCCGAATTGAAAGGCAGTAAGCCCGGCCAGTGGCATAACGCGAACCTCCCCTTTCTGCAAAACATCGTCTACGCGGGGGACCGCCAACTGGACGGGATCCACAATTGGAACAGCCTGTACGAGCGTCCCGGGGAATTCATGTCCGACGCGGAACTGGCGCGGATCCAAGCCGGCCTGGACGTCCACGACGTCATCAACATGCAGTACACCTCCGGCACCACCGGATTCCCCAAAGGCGTCATGCTCACCCATTTCAACATCATTAACAACGGCAAATGTATCGGCGACCGGATGAATTTTACCCAGCTGGACCGCCTGTGCATCCCGGTTCCCTTTTTCCATTGTTTCGGCCTGGTGCTCGCCATTATGGCCAGCCTCACCCACGGCGCCGCCATGGTGCCCATCGACGCTTTCCAGGCGGGCAAAGTGCTGAAAGCCATCAACGACGAAAACTGCACGGCCGTACACGGTGTGCCCACCATGTTCATCGCCATGCTGGAACATCCGGACTTTCCCAAGTATCAGTTCGAGCATCTGCGCACCGGCATTATGGCCGGATCCCCCTGTCCCATCAAGGTCATGCAGGAAGTCATTGACAAGATGCGCATGACGGAAATCACCATTACCTACGGACTGACCGAAGCCTCGCCGGGCTGCACCCAAAGCAGGGCGGACGATACCGTCGAGCGTAAGGTGTCCACAGTGGGACAGATTTTTCCCTTCATCGAGGTCAAAATCGTCGATCCGGATACAGGCGAGGTGTGTCCCCCCAACGTACCCGGAGAGTTCATGGTTCGGGGTTATAACATCATGAAGGGCTATTACAAAATGCCGGAGGCCACGGCCCAGGCCATCGAACCCGACGGCTGGCTCCACTCGGGAGACTTGGCTTCCTGCGACGAAGAAGGCTATTATAAGATCACCGGGCGGATCAAGGACATCATCATCCGGGGCGGCGAAAATATCTATCCCAAAGAAATCGAGGATTTTTTGTACACCCATCCCTCCATCAAAGATGTCCAGCTGGTAGGCGTGCCCAGCAAGGAATACGGGGAAGAAGTCGCGGCTTACGTCATTCTGAAGGAAAACTGCGCGCTGAGCGCCGATGAAGTCAAAGAATACGTCAAAAGTCACATGGCGCGATACAAAACGCCCAAATATGTCCAATTTATCGATGAATTTCCTATGACGGCCAGCGGCAAAATACAGAAATACAGACTCAGGGAAATGGCGGTCGAATCCCTCAATCTGCAGGACGCCGCCGGTATAGAAACCGCGTGAATAAAGGAGGCCTATCCATGAAATTCGGATTTTCCACTTTGGGATGCCCCGGCTGGCTGTGGAAAGAAATCATTTCCGCCGCCAAAGACCTGGGCTATGACGGCATAGAAATGCGGGGACTCGGCGACGAAATCTACTTGCCCCGCGTCAAAACCTTCGCCCCTGCCAATATCCCCAACATACTCGCGGAACTGCGAAAATTAAATTTGGAAATCCCCTGCCTGACCACAGGCGCCTTCCTGTTCGATCCCGCCCGCAAAGAAGAGGCGCTCCGTGAAATTCGGGACTACCTGAATTTGGCCGGACAGCTGAAGGTTCCATATATACGCGTTTTGGGCGATAAAGAGCCCGAGCCGGGCGCGGCGGATCAGGCGCTGGTGGAAGAGAATCTCCGCGCCATTCTCCCCGAAGCGGTTCGGCACAACGTCGTTTTGCTTCTGGAAAGCAACGGCGTCTACGCCAATTCCGGCGCGCTGAAAGCCCTGATGGAAAAAATCAGTCACCCCAACCTGGCCGTACTCTGGGATATACACCATCCTTACCGCTATTATCAGGAACCCGTCCAATCCACTTACGCCGCGCTGAAGCCGTGGATCAGGCATGTCCACATCAAGGATTCCGTTATGGAAGGCGGCAAAACCGTCTACCGCATGGTGGGCCAGGGCGGCGTCCCCATCCGGGAAGCCGTGAAACTCCTTGAATCCGACGGTTATCCGGGCTATGTGGTCCTGGAATGGGTCAAACGCTGGAACAAAGAATTAGAAGAGCCGGGGATTGTTTTTTCACATTTCCTCAATACCGTCAAAAGAATCTAACATCTATCTCAAGGAGGCGTCTTTATGCTGGAACTGCGCATCCACGGCCGGGGAGGCCAGGGTGTGGTAACGTTAGCCGAACTGCTGGCGCAGGCGGTTTTAAAAACAGGCCAGGAGGTTCAAACTCTGCCGTTTTTCGGTGTGGAACGGAGGGGCGCGGCGGTCAAAGCCGCTCTCCGTCTGGACTCACAGCCCATTTTGGTTCGCTCTTTATCCTATCGCCCCAATATGATCGTGCTGCTGAACGAAAATTTGTTATCCCTGGCCTTGAGCGAAGGCGCGGCGGAGGATGTGTTCTTCGCGGCCAACGCCCGCTCTCCCCTGCCGGTAAACGCGGCTCAATGGCTGGTGGACGCCACCGGCGTCGCCGTCCAAAACCAACTGATCTTCGCGGGGGAACCTTTCATCAACGTACCCATGCTGGGCGCTCTGTGCCGTATTCTGGACGTGCCGGAGCCGGCGATGGAATCCGCCATCCGGGAGCAGTGGGAGGAAAAAACCGCCCGGCCCAATTTGGCGGCCGCCGGTCAAGCCTATCACAGCGTAATCAAAATCCAAGGAGGCGCCGCTTGATGAATCAGTCAACCAATCCATCCGCTCATCCGTTCAGGCAGCCCCTGGCCCGGGGCATGACGGGCGCGGCGGGCCTGACGGGAGGCTGGCGGCTGCAAAGGCCGGTTCTGGATCCCGCCAAATGCAACGGCTGTCTGCTTTGCTGGATCCTGTGCCCGGATGGGGTCGTCGCCAAAGATACCCGCGCCATCGACTATGAATATTGTAAGGGCTGCGGCATCTGCGCCAGAGAATGTCCGCGAAAAGCCATCACCATGGTGAAGGAGAGCGATTATGAGCAAAATTCTTAATACCGGCAACGGCGCCTGCGCCATGGCGGTCAAGGCGGCTAAGGTGGATATCATCGCGGCCTATCCCATCACGCCCCAGACCTCCATCGCCGAGAAGCTGGCCGCTTACGTCGCTCAAGGGGAAATGGACGCCAAGTACCTGCCTGTGGAATCCGAACACAGCGTAATGAGCGCGTCGGCAGCCGCTTCCGCCGCCGGCGCCCGGACTTTTACCGCCACCTCCTCCCAGGGCCTGCTGTACATGCACGAGGTACTGCATTATACCGCGGGCGGCCGGCTGCCCTTGGTGATCGCCAATGTCAACCGAGCCATCTGCGCGCCCTGGTGCCTCTATGTGGATCATCAGGACGCTGTTTCCCAGCGGGACACCGGCTGGATCCAATTCTTTGTCTCGACGATTCAGGAAATTTATGATACGATTTTATTGGCGTACAAGGTCACGGAGCAGATCGAAATCCCTGTAATGGTCAACTATGACGGATTTTTGCTTTCCCATTCCATGATGCCCTTTGAACCGGCGGATCAGGCGCTGGTGGACGCGTTTCTGCCGGCCTATGAACCCAACTGGCGGCTCCATCCCCAATGGGGCGGCACCTTCGGCAATGTAGCGCCGGCGGATGAATACACCGCTCACCGGCGCAGACTGGCCGAGGATTTGGAAAAAGCCAAAGAATTGATCGAAAGCGAGGCGCGGAACTTCCAAGACCTCATCGGGCGCTGGCACGGAGGACTGCTGGATTGGCAGGGCCCCGGGGACGCGGAGGTTTTGCTGGTATCCATGGGATCCATGGCCTCGGAAGTCCAATTGGCGGTTCAACTGCTGGAGCGTCACGGAATCCGCGCGGCCGGCCTGAGGATCCGGGTATTCCGGCCATTCCCCCGGGAAGCCCTCGCGCGGATCATTCCCGCCGGCGCCAAGGTGTTGGTCTTCGACCGGAATCACGCCTACGGCACAGGCGGAGGCGCCTTGCTCAGCGAAATCAAAGCCGCTTTGTACGACCGCAGGGACAATATTCAAATTACGGGCCGGGTGATGGGCGTCGGGGGAGAGGATCTGCCCGCTTCCCTGCTGGCTTCCCAGGCCCTGGAAATGTGGGAGGAATTGAACCGATGAGCGCGCGTTTGCAAGATTTATCCTCATATGAATACGTTCTTCCGGGATCGGCGGCCTGTGCGGGATGCCCTTCCTCCATCGCCCTGCGTCTCGTAGGCAAAGCCCTGGGGGAGAACGCGGTCATGGTCATGACGCCCTCCTGCGCCGTAGCCAGCACCGGGCCTCTGCCCCATTCCTGCTACAATGTGCCCGCCCTCAACGTATGCTTCGCTTCCGCCGGCGCCGCCGCGGGAGGCTTGAGCCTGGCGCTGGAAGCCCAATATGAGAAGGGCCGCCTCCAAGGGGAGATGCCTACCGTATTCACCTGGGTGGGCGACGGCGGCACCTACGACATCGGATTGCAGGGACTCTCCGCGGCGGCGGAACGCAATGACAATTTTATTCATTTTTGTTATAATAATGAGGCTTACTCCAATACCGGCATGCAGAGAAGCGGCGCCACGCCCATGCACGCCGTCACCACCACCACCCCTCTGGGCAAGGAGAATCCGCGCAAAAACCTGGCCATGATCATGCTGCGGCAGGAGATCCCCTACATGGCCACCGCCTCTCTGTCCTATCCCATGGATTTGTACCGGAAAGTGGTCAAAGCCAAGTCCATCAAGGGCTTTAAGTATATCGAGATCCACGCGCCCTGCGCCCCCGGCTGGAAATTCGCCACCGCGGACACCGTCGAAATCGGCAGACTGGCGGTGCGTTCCGGCGCCTGGCTCCTATGGGAAGCGGAAAACGGCCAAGTCGCCGTCAGTTCCCCCACCTCCCAATTCACGGAAGGCAAAGCCCAACCCATTCCCATGATCGACTATATCGGCAAACAGGGACGCTTCGCCCATCTACTGAAACGGGACGATCAGGACGCCGTCTTGGAAGAAATGCGCGCCGCCGTCCTGCGGGACATCCGCCGCCTGGCCGAAAACGTCAATGGATGATTATATTTAATGAGTTCTGACCATTCTCCGAGCCGCGCGATTTCCGACACGGCGCTTGTAGTCGTCAAGCGGCGCGTCTACAAGAGATATCACATCGCCTGACGCGCATTTGACCGCGGCTGGTTCAGACGGTGTGGGCATGGATTTGCCGTCACGTTCCAAAATATATAGCATACCACAAATGCCCTCGCGAATTTTTTCGATGCCGTCGGCATAATTGTCCGCCTCAGTGACACACCCCGGCAAATCAGGCGCGTATACGCAAAATCCGCCCTCATCTTCGCGGGTAAATATCACCGGATAAACATAAGTCATCAAAAATACCTCCAACTCACTGATTTTGTTCTAAAACCGATTACTCATTTCAGCCCTGCGTCTTTCATCATTTTATCCAAAGTTTTCTTACTGATTTCCTTGTTATGCCGTTCGATCATCACAACCCGCTCGCCGTCGCTCCAGAAGTCGTGATTGGTTCCGTGATGGCTGAGCCGAAAACCCTGTTTTTTGATTTCTCGAATAAACTCAGACGGTTTCAATCGTCGCTCACCCTCTTTACTGTTACCATTATAAGCTTATTTTTATATAATGTCATACGTTTTATATAAAATTAAAGCAAAGGAGGCGCCTCATGCCAAAGACTTTGGTACTCGCCGAGAAGCCCTCCGTGGGCCGGGAGCTTGCCCGGGTGCTGGGCTGCCGGCAAAACGGAAACGGCTGTCTCATCGGAGACAAATACATCGTCACCTGGGCGCTGGGCCATCTGGTGACCCTGGCGGATCCGGAACTCTACGACGACAAATACAAGAGCTGGCGGCTGGAGGACCTGCCCATGCTGCCCCAAAACATGAAGCTGGTGATCATCAAGGAAACCGGCAAGCAGTTCAAAGCCGTCCAGGAACTGATGAAACGGCCGGATGTGGATTCTTTAGTCATCGCCACCGACGCCGGTCGGGAGGGAGAGCTGGTGGCCCGGTGGATCATGCAAAAATGCGGCTGGAAAAAACCCGCGCGCCGCTTATGGATCTCTTCCCAAACGGACAAAGCCATCCGGGAAGGCTTCCAGCATCTGAAGCCCGCCCGTGAATACGACGCCCTGTATCATTCCGCGGTTTGCCGGGCGGAAGCCGATTGGTTGGTGGGTCTCAACGTCACCCGGGCGCTCTCCTGCAAATTCAACGCCCAGTTGACCGCCGGGCGCGTCCAGACCCCCACGCTGGCCATGATCGTTCAGCGGGAACAGGACATTCATCGCTTCGTTCCCAAGGATTATTGGACGGTGCATGGGCAGTTCCCCGGATTCACCGGTCTCTGGAAACACGCCAAGACTCAGGAGTCCCGCCTGTTCGACCGAAGCGAAGCGGAAGCCCTGGTTCAGAAGGTTTCCGGCAAATCCGGCGTCCTCAGCGAGGTGACCAAGGAACTGAAGAAGGAACAGCCCCCCGCCGCCTATGATCTCACCGAGCTTCAGCGGGACGCCAACAAGCGTTTTAACTATTCCGCCAAACAAACCCTGTCCATCATACAGAACCTCTACGAACGCCATAAGCTTCTGACCTATCCCCGCACCGACTCCCGCTACATCACCGACGACATGGCCCCCACTTTGCCCGAACGCCTCCGGGCCATCGCCGTGGGACCCTACGCCTCCCTGGCCGCCGGGCTTCTGCGCAACAACGCCTATTCCACCAAGCGCATCATCGACAACGCCAAGGTCACGGATCACCACGCCATCATCCCCACGGAACAGCCCCTGAACCTGAGCGCGCTCACCGCGGAAGAGCGCAATGTCTACGATCTGGCGGCCCGCCGGTTCATCGCCGTACTCAGCCCCCCCTTTGAATATGAGGAAACCCGGATCCGCGCCACCGTCGAAGGGGAGAACTTCCACGCCAAAGGCAAGATCGTTCGCTCCCCGGGCTGGAAAGCCGCTTACGGCAGCCGCCCGGACGAAGATTCGGACGACGAGGATCAGGAAAAAGAGCAATCCCTGCCCGCCGTCAAAAAAGGCGATCAAGTCCGGCTCCAATCCGCCAAAATCACCGCCGGCAAAACCAAACCCCCCGCCCGCTACACCGAAGCCACTTTGCTTTCCGCTATGGAGCATCCCGGCAAGCTCATTGAAGACAAAGCCCTGAAACAGACCGTGGAAACCACCGGCGGACTTGGCACCCCCGCCACCCGCGCGGACATCATCGAAAAACTGTTCAACACCTTTTATGTCGAAAAAAGAGGCAAAGAACTCATCCCCACCTCCAAGGGCAGCCAACTCATCGGCCTGGCCCCCTCCGATCTGAAATCCCCCTTGCTCACCGCCCAATGGGAAAGCCATCTGGCCGAAATCAGCCATGGAAAAAGAGACGACCAGGCTTTTATCACCGAAATGCGAACCTACGCCGCCCGGCTGGTGTCCATGGTCAAAACCAGCGAAGCCAAGTACACCCACGACAACGTGACCCGGGAGAAATGCCCCCAATGCGGCAAATACCTGCTGGACGTGAACGGCAAAAAAGGCCGCATGCTGGTCTGCCCGGACCGGGATTGCGGCTACCGCCAGAACATCTCCGTGGTCTCCAACGCCCGCTGCCCCAACTGCCACAAAAAAATGGAGCTGCGGGGCCAGGGCGACAAAAAAATGTTCGCCTGTACCTGCGGCTACCGGGAAAGCCTCGCCGAATTTGAAAAAAAGAAAGGCGCCCAAGTCCACAAACGGGACATCGAGCGCTACATCGCCGGCCAAAAAGACGACGGCTTCACCAACGACGCCCTGGCCCGGCAGCTGTCCCAGCTCAAAAATAAGATGAAATAAGCACTGTGAAAGGGTGTTTGCCATTGCTCGCGCTTATTTTTCTGCTCCTGATCCTATGCGCCGGTTTCATCACCGTCAAGACCTTTATCCCGGGCGTCCTGGATATCCATGGGAACGGCGCCCTGTTTGCCGATCAGCCCCGGCGGCTTTTTCCCCGTTTTTTGGTCGTTTTGCCCGCTTCGTTTTCTGTGGGCGCCATTTTTTCGGGATGGACCGTCTATCTTTTCGCGTACGCTTTCCGCGAAACCGGCCGCGCCATGTTCTATGGAACCCTGGCTGCCTTTATCATTTTGACGGGTCTCATTTTACTGTATTTCGCCGTGACGAACGGCGGGCTCCGGAAGCTCGCCCGGAACCTTGATTTCGCCGCGTTGCCGCGCTCCCTGACGACCGATCTAACCGCGGCGGACCGCCCGCTCTTGATCTTCTTCGCTTGCACGGCCGCCTTCGTCATTTGGCTGATGAGCTACACATTCTTTGTGTCCGGCAACACGATTTACAGCGGATACACCGTTTTCAGCGATTTCGCGGTACATACGGCGCTCATCCGCTCTTTTTCCCTGGGAAACAATTTCCCCACCCAATTTCCGCACTTCCCGGACGGAACCATCCGGTATCATTTTTTATTCCAATTTTTGACCGGCGCGCTGGAATACTTGGGCCTGCGGATCGATTGGGCGTTCAACTCATTGAGCGTCCTCGCCCTGCTCAGCTGCGCCGCTTTGCTGTATGTCCTGGCCGTTTGGCTGACCGGGCGCTCCGCCGTGGGCATGCTGACGGTTTTGTTCTTGTTCTTCCGAAGCTCTTTTTCCGGAATCATTTATATCTATGAAAACGGCCCCTACCCGAATCTCAACGCGGTCTTCGACCTGATTTTAGGCACGGATTTTTACATCGGACGGACGACCAACGAAGACTGGGGCCTTTGGACCGCGAATGTGTACATCAATCAGCGGCATTTCGCCCTGGGCATATCCGTGCTGCTCTTGGTCGTCATGGCCATGCTGCCTCATATGAAAAAAATGCTTGACTCTATTCCTAAAAAAGCGGTCGCCGAATGGATTTTCTCTCCGGACGCCTGGTTGGGGGAGAACTATCCGCGAGCCGTTTTTTTAGGGGTTTTAACCGGAGGATTGGCTTTCTTCAACGGAGCGACCGCCATCGCGCTTTTGTCCATATTGGCTGTCTGCGCGATTTTTTCAAAGCATCGCCTGGAGTTCTTGATCATCGCTGTTTTGGCCTGGATGCTGTCGTCTATGGAAGCGTCTTTCTTCGCGTCCGGCACAGACGTGGTAAAACCCCAGTTTTTCTTTGGCTTCATTGCGTCCGACAAATCCTTGAAGGGTGTGGCTTCATACATCTTTGAACTAAGCGGGGCCGCTCCTTTTTTGACGTTATTGGCAATCATCCTGAACTTCAGGCATTACCTGGGCGTTTACCTGATGTTCATGGCGCCTTTCGCGGTCACGTTCTGCCTGTCGCTGACGCCTGATATCAACGTGAATCATAAGTACCTGATGATTTCCGCGGCCTTGCTCAATATTTTATGCGCTTACGGACTCGTGGCTTTATACGACTTTCAGCCAAAAAAATTATCATTCAAATGGAGCCGCCGGCTTTGCAAAGGATTGGCCGGGCTTTTGCTCGTGATCCTTTTATCCACCGGAATCATTGATAATATCACGCTTCACAATGGCAACGGCAAAAACAAAAGCTACCAGGCGCCGCTGACCTCGGCTTTCCACACCTGGCTTCTGGAAAACACAGAGCCCGGCGACGTGTTCGCTTCCGCCTGGCATACCATCCATCCCGTCTTTCTGGCCGGGCGGTTTGAATACATGGGCTGGCCTTATTACGCCTGGTCCGCCGGATACGATACCAATGGAAGAACCGCGATTTTGAGAGCGATGCTTGAATCGGACGATCCCGACGAACTCCGGCGGCTGGCGCGGGAAAACCGTATCTCATACATTCTGATCGACCCGGGTCTGCTGCGCGAACAGGAATTCACCGTAAACGAAGCCAACATTCAAGCCGCCTATCCCCTGGCCTACACCGATGAAAGCGCGGGCGTCCGTGTGTATCAGACGGATTACGCTCATTGACAAATAAAAACTGTCAATATATAATTTAGGCAGAGTCTTAGATTATTTATTATGAACGGAGGCAACAGAAAATGAATTCAAATCAGTTGTTTCGCGAAGAAAATGAAAAAGTGTATCTATTACATCCTGAAACAGGAACTTTTTTATTAACAGAAGATAAAAGTGAGGAATTCAAAAAAATTTCACAGGCTGTTCCGCACAACAAGGCTGCAGAGCAAGCGTTTCTTGAACACAAATTAGTTCTTGCTCAAAGCCTTGCTGGCGATTACCCGGAACAGATTAAGGAATTTACCGAGAAAACTCAACAAATACTGGGTGACGATTCACCAAAAAACGTTGATACTCCTCCACCTGGAGGAGTCGGCTATGGCGCAATGTATAAATCCGCATTCAAAGTTGCATACAATAGCGGCGCCTCAATTGCCTCTACTGTGATTTGCCCTACAAAAGTAGCTGGAAATGTTAACACTTGGTTTTATTTGACATCAACAAATCGGACGGCAAAAGGTGTCGAAGCTTTTATTTCATATTACTCTCAAGAAGATTTTTATTTTAAAGTCTTTGATTGGTCAAAGGATGAAGATGATCGTTGGCAGCTTGCAATTCCCAAAAGTAATCTTGGAGATTATCTGCATCAAAAAACCATAAACAATGTATCTTATCAGGTCATTATATTGCAAAATATCACATCTCAAATTTCAAATAATCTTTGGAATAATATTGTTTATCTCTATAAGCCAAGTACGGATTCTTATGTGTTGGTCTATTCTTCAACTTATAATTCATCGGAGAATGAACAAAAAGGAGACTGGGTTGGTTCTTGGGGACCTATTGTAGAGACATTTCAAGCATCTTATACTTCAATAAATACAGTTGGATTTGATTTGACATACTTACAAGGAAGAGATTCATCTGGCGTTTGGTCTGGGTGGCAGTTATTAACTAATTCGCTTAGTGATATACGCAATGATGGAGTTGGTTTTACAGTCGTGTTTCTTAATCCAAATTACGCTTACGCTGTACATTAATGAAAGATATCGGAATACGAAAGAAAAAAAGCCCCACCAAAACCGAAGCGCACTTTATCACGTTTTTACTTGAAAATCCGCCTCAAAAGCGTGCTGTCGCCGTATTATGCGCGATTCATTTGCTCTTGGCGCTGATGGAATTGTTAGCATTTTTCTTCGACGGCGTTTTCGCTGTCATAGTCTCGCGTGCCTGGATGTGTGCGTTGCTGATTTTTTTCGTTTTGTCTTATAAAATGATCGCCCAAACAATCATGAAGGACGTTAAGGAAAAAAACTACTTCGCGCTCGCGATTCTCGCGGGGGTTATGGCGCTTGTCTTTTGGGGCAGTGGAGACCAGAGCGTCAGGAGTTTAAATTATGAATCGACGCAACAGCTTGCCATTGGGTTGCGAGCGTTTTCCAAGCCAGATTGGGATTTTACTTCCCTTGGATTTTTGGGATATCCAATGCGGCAGTATTTGATGCTCGCGCTTCCGAGCCTGTTGTTTGGACGCTCTATGTTTATGCTTCATTTTTCTTTTGATTTCATTTTTGCCACAGGAATCTTGCTATATTACTGCGGATTCCGACGCGTTTTCCAAAATGAAAGGAAAAGCATTCTGAGCAAAATCGCTGCTGTGATTCCGCTGCTTGCCATTTTAGGGAGTCCTTATGTATCGGAGTATATTAAAATTCGCGAACAATCTATTCTCCCTCCTGCCTTCGCATTGATGGCATGTGGGCTGTTTATGGTCTTGTATTTAACCTTTAGTGTTGAGTCGCTTGTTACCTTTTCTTTCTGCGCCGCGTTTTTAGGTTCCATGTATACCCCGGGCCTGGCCGTTGCTGCGCTCGCGATCTATGCAATCGTTTTTTGGAATTATAAAAAGTGGCGTGTGCTGCCGAAAGATCATCGCGTTTTGCTTTGTTTTACCGCGTTTTATATTGGAACTTTACTTATGTTGACCATTTTTTCTTTGAGCCGGACAGGAAATCAACTAAGCGTTGAAACTGCGTCAACGGAATATATTCTTGCCACACTCAAACAAATTGTTACGGAAACTCCCTATGGACTTTTTCGATTATTTACGCCGATTTTGTTGCTTTTTTGCGTTATCGCGGCAGGGGGATTTTTGAAAACATACGATGGCTTGATCCCATTGTGGGCTTTACTAACGGTATTGACCGCCATCAGTATGCGTGGATACACCGCTAATTCTTCATTCGCGATTCAGCGGACAATGGTTGTCGCGCCAGTGATAGTGGCACATTTTTCGATTCGAGTCATTGGATTTAAAGGGCCAATACAAATTGCCGGTTCTTACGCGTTACTGGCACTGTTTTCGTTTGCCGCAATAATGAACATAGTCGATCCGTTGCCTGTTTTATCAACCAATATCAAGTTTCAGGCGCAAAGTGTCAATACTTACATATCCGGCGAAGTGCAAAAAATCACGCGAATGCCGTCGTTTCGGGATTCGAAACCCGTATTGCTCTATTACACCGATGATGTTTGGGACTCCAACATCTATGATTATACATGCTATCTCGCGCCTGATGTGACCGCTCATTCGACTTATGAAGGCGAAATTGATCGGAACTATGATCCGAGCGGTGGATTAATTCTTTATGCCAAGGGGAGCGCAAGGATACCTGAATCGTTCATACAGCAGTATGGGGAACCGGAAACTTTCGAGCAAAACATTCGAGGCGCCCGTGTTTCGTTCCAAAGAATCATTGTTTTCCCTTATTGATTGATTCGGCAGATAATGATAATGTCATGTGTTTTCTTCCATGCGTGGTTTAGAATTTCGATACCACATCCCGTCATTCCGGCTTTATGCCGGAATCCAAAAATGATAAACCAAGGAACCTGGATTCTGGGACAAGCCCAGAATGACAAGATTATGATAGTTTTCGGACGGGGCCCGGGCGGCAGATTGCCGCCCCTACGGTACCGTGAATGATGCATTTGTAGGGGCGGCATTC
>JAISDM010000260.1 GCA_031264885.1 Peptococcaceae bacterium
GATAAGGAGAGACAGGCTGTGGAAGCGATTATGCCAAATCAGGGAAAGCAAATCACCATTCAAACGGTTGACGGAGGCGTCTATGCCCGATACCCCATCAGAACCCAGGTCATTATGCCGGGCGATGATCTGGACGGCTTAGTCGGGGAATATGTCGTCCCCCATTTACAGGCCGACGACATTGTCTTCTTATCCGAAAAAATCGTCGCCATCGTCCAGGGCCGCGCCTTTCCCGTCCGGGACATTCACCCCTCCCTTTTTGCCAGATTTATGTCCAAATTCGTCCACAAATCCGCCTACGGCATCGGCTTGGGATCCCCCTGGACCATGGAATTGGCCGTGCGCGAGGTGGGCCGGCTCAAAATCTTCCTGACCGCCATCATCGCCGGCATCGCGAAGCTGTTCGGGAAAAAGGGGGTTTTTTATGAAATCCTGGGCCCCCAGGTGGCCGCCATCGACGGGCCGTGCCATTATACCCTGCCTCCCTACAACGAGTACGCAAAGCTGGCGCCCAAGGACCCCGATCAGGTGGCCAGCCGCCTGAAAGAGAGGTTTGGCCGTCATTTTGTCATCGTGGACGCCAACGACTTCGGCGTTGAGATTCTGGGCAAATCCGACCCTCATCTGGACAACGAACTGCTGAAGCAAATCTTCAAGGACAACCCCCTGGGCCAAAGCACCCAGCAGACCCCCATCGCCATCATCCGCAAAGCCCCCGCGACCCTCCAATAGGGGCGGCATTCACGGCGGCGCCCTTTCCCCAAGAACGGCACAGCCGAATCCGCCGAAAACTCGGTATTCGCAATCTCACGCCGCTCATACGCTTTGCGCGAGATTTGGCGTCGAAGCTCGTGAACGCCCCAATTACGCGCGGCTGCTTCCTGCGCATAATACAACTGCGCTTCAACCGTTTTTAAAGGGAGCAGTTCGGGGTTATTAAGCTATTCAGCTCAGTATCCTCAATTCCTCCGGGGTCAATTCCCGGTATTCCCCCGGGTTCAGTGACTCGTCCAGCGGCACCCCGCCCATGGCGACCCGCTTGAGATAGAGTACCTCCTTCCCCCGGCTTTGGAACATCCGTTTCACCTGATGATACCGGCCTTCCCGCAAGGTCACTTCCGCCCGGCGGGGATCCTCCCCCGGAATCCGAAGCCCCGCGGGCAGACAAATCCCGTCGTCCAGCGGGATCCCCTCCGCGAAGGCCGCCACATCCGACTCGCCGACGGGTTCCGTTATTTCCGCGATATAAATCTTGTCCACCTGCTTCTTCGGCGACAGCAGCCGGTGCCCCAGCTGCCCGTCGTTTGTCAGAAACAGCAGCCCTTCCGTGTCCTTGTCCAAACGCCCCACCGGGAACGGGTGAAAGATCCGGTATGCGCGCTCCAGCAAATCCACCACCGTCTCCTGGGCTTCATCCCGGACAGCCGACACCACCCCCGCCGGTTTATTCATCATCAGATAAATGAACTCCCGATAGCGGACAAGCTCAGCCCCCACAAAGACCCGGGACGCCTCCGGATCGACTTTAAGCTCCGGAGACTTGACCGTCTCCCCATCTACCGTCACAGCCCCGCGCCGCATCAGCTTCTTGATCTCATTCCGCGTGCCGTATCCCATATGCGCAAGCATCTTATCCAAACGCAGCACCGCGTCCCACCTCCTCAACCTCGCTTTTCATTCTTTTTAAAACCCGGAATTTCGCAATGCCCCGGCGAAGGGGGCGGCGCCGGCCGAGCAAGCATGAACGGCCAGCGCCCGGATTCGGGCGGCAGAATGCCGCCCCCTACGGTACCCGTGAATGATTCATCTGTAGGGGCGGCATTCTGCCGCCCGTCTTTGGCTTTTGCAGCAAATTGAGCCGTAGAAATTCAAAACGCGGAGACGTAAGGCAGGCGCCGCCCCCTTCACCGGGTTACGGTGAAATTACGAGCCGATCCGCCACCCCGGATGATACCGGTTCTTCATATACCCGTCCGCCTGCTTGCCGAATCCCAGAGGCCATTCCTCCAGGCACACCAGCGTCCAGCCCCCCGGTCCCTCCGTCAGCAGCGTCTCCCCCTTCAAAAAACGGTCCAGCCAGGGATCGTTCCGGTCCAATTGCAGCGCCCGGCGCATATAGCGGGGCTTCAATTCCATGGCCAGAGCCTGCGAAGGCTCGAAGCGGCCGTTTTTCAGGCTGCCGAGGAAAAACCCCGGCCGGAGCGCCCTCAATCCGGACAATGAAGGCATCGGGCCGGCGGATCTCTGATAAAGATACCGCCCTTCCAAAACCAATGGCCCCCCATACGTCCTCAGCGCTTCCCCGTCCAGAATATTGTCCTCCATAAAATCCAAAAACGGCCGCCACCCGTTATTCTGCCCAGCCTTATCCAAGGCGCCGGACACACCGGCCGCTCCGCTCCAATCCCCCGCCGCCGTCCAATCCGCCTCCGGCTCATCCAAGGCGCCCTCCGGAGCCCCGCTCTTCTCAAGCAAAGCCAGGAACTGCCCCTCTCCCCGGGCCAGATGCGGCATCAGAATCAAAGTGCCCGGCAGAGCCCCGGATCGCCAGCCATACCCCAAGCTCAGCGGAACCAGGGAAAAATCCGGGCGCCCCCGGAGAAAATCCGAAACAGCCATTTCGTTCTCCAGCGGATTGAACGTACAAGTGGAATACATCATCCGGCCGCCCGGTTTCAGCATCCGCGCCCCACAGCGCAGAATCTCGTCCTGGAGCCCGCGGCAGGCTTCCCCATTGTAAGCCGTCCATTTCCGGACGGCCTCCGGGTCCTTCCGGAACATCCCCTCCCCGGAACAGGGCGCGTCCGCCAGGATTTTGTCAAAGAAGCGGGGAAAACGCCCGGCCAGCGTCCCCGGCGGCTCATTAATCACAATGGTGTTGGCAGCCCCCCAGTGTTCCAAATTCCACACCAGCGCCTTTCCCCGCTCCAGGCGCACTTCATTGGCGACAAGCAAACCCGTGCCGTCCAATTGAGCCGCGATCTGAGTGGATTTGCCGCCGGGCGCCGCGCACAGATCCAGCACCCGGTCCCCTTTTGCCACGCCCAGCATGGCCGCCGGCGCCATAGCGCTGGGCTCCTGGAGGTAATACAGTCCCGCCTGATAAAAGGGGAGCTTGGCGGGACGCGAACCGCCGGAATAATAGAACCCGTCCGCCGTCCAGGTGACCGGCTCAAGCTCCAGAGGCAAGCCTCCCCGGATCTCCGAAACGGATCCTTTTTTTGGATTCAATCTCAATCCGGCCCAGGGCGGCTTCCCCAAAGCCGCCTCATAATCCGGCCAGCCCTCTCCCAACTGAGCCCTCACACGCTCCGCGAAAGCTTCCGGCAGCCTCACGATTCCGCCCTCCTGAAAGATTCCGGCCTCCTGAAAGGCGCCGCGCCGGTCCCTAAAGGCGCGTAAGCCTCCAGGCGGCAGATGGGGCGCCCCATTTCCCTAAAACGCGCTTCGTACTCCGTCGCCGCCATATCCGGGTCGTCTTCATGACGCCAGTCCCTGGTGATCTTGGAGACCGAATAACCGGAAGCCGCCAGCTCTTTAAGAGAAAACTCAAAAAAATTCCCGTCGTCGGTCCTGAAATGAATCTCTCCCAAAGGAGACAAAATCCGCCGGTAAATCTCCAAAAAACGCCGGTGAGTCAACCGGCGCCCGGCATGTCTTCTCTTCGGCCAGGGATCGCTGAAATTCAAATAAATTCTTTGAACCTCCCCCTCTTTGAAGCCAAAAGCGAGATCCGCCCCATCCATCACCAAAAAACGCAGGTTCGGCAAGGGGTTCTCCACATTTCCGCGAGCCGCCGTATACAGGATATCCGCCACCCGCTCCACGCCCACAAAGTGAACGTCCGGGCGCCGCCTGGCCATCTGCGTAATAAACGCGCCCTTTCCCATTCCGATTTCCACATGAAGCAGACCCTTCTTCCCAAAAATCCGCTCCCATCCCTCCGGCTGCTCCCCCTCGGCCAGGCTCACAATTCCCGGCAGCGTTCTTATTTTTTCGTGAATATCCGGCTTTTTTCGAAGTCTCATAACTCAACCCACCTGAATTTTAAATTAAGTGACAAAAAATAATATATCAAAGCAAGAAAAAATTTGCAAATTACTTTACGCTATTGTATACTGAATACGTAACCTGTGTGTTGCTTGAGGATGGCTTTCGGATCTATTCTCTTCCCCGGAGTTAGATTAGGGCAGTTCACAAGTAAACAGGAAATTATCTGACTTCGGGAGGAAGAGAAAAAATGGAAGACAAAACCTTAGTTTGTAAAGAATGTGGCGCGGAATTTATTTTTAGCGCCCAAGAACAGGCTTTTTACGCGGAAAAAGGATTCCAAAACGAACCCGCGCGGTGTCCGGAATGCCGCCGCGCGCGCAAACAGCAGGCCGGCGGACGCGGCGAGCGCCAGTATTACACGGCCATTTGCGCAAATTGCGGCGCGGAAACACAGGTTCCTTTCAAGCCGACGGGTATCCGCCCTGTCTATTGCAGGGATTGCTATCAAAGCTTCCAAAAATAAGAAAGCCAAACTTTTTAAAAACCAGACTTTTTATCAGAACTTTTCCTGAGAACTCTTTACGAAAGACAGGCGGTGCTTCCGGGGGCGCCGCCTGGATGACGGGACAAAAACAACGAGACCAATCAATCCAACAAAGAAGTGCCGGCGAAACGTCGCCGGCGCTTCTTTGCCGTCCGCAGCGCCGCAGGGGCGGCATTCTGCCGCCCGGGACCGCCCGGAAACGTCAAAAATCGCATCGTAAACACAATATGGAAACGCGCCCTAAATATTGCCGGGCTCGTCTATCCCCCGTCATTCCGGGCTTGTCCCGGAATCCAAAAATGATAAACCAAGGAACCTGGATTCTGGGACAAGCCCAGAATGACAAGATATAATGGTTTTCGCACAGCCCCTCCCGCCTTTGCTACGCGCCACCCCTCCCTGAAGGGGAATTTACCTACGCCGTAGGGGCGGCATTCTGCCGCCCGGGACCGTCTCGCAGCTTGTCCAGCGCCATCCTCAGATCCTCCGGCAGCGCGGCCTCAAAGCACATCTCCCGCTCGCGGAAAGGATGCCGGAACGCCAGCCGGTGAGCGTGAAGAAACTGTCGGGGCGCCAACGCCCGGCCGCCTCCGTACAAGACGTCCCCCGCCAAGGGAAAACCCCAATGACTGAAATGGGCGCGTATTTGGTGGGTTCGCCCCGTTTCCAGCCATACATTCAGCAAGGTATGCCCACTTAAATGTTCCAGAACCTGGAATCCCGTTCTGGCCGGCTGGCCGGAACCGTTTACCAGCCTGCGGATGCTCCATCCTTCTTCCCTGGCCAAAGGCCAGTCCAGGTAACCGGTCTCCGTCACGACATCGCCTTCCGCCAACGCCAGGTAATTACGTTTCAGTCCGCCCCGCGTCTGTTCCCGAAAGAACCACTGCGCGGCATAAGCGTGCTTCGCCACCAAAACCAATCCGGATGTATCCTTATCCAGCCGGTGGATCAAATGCGGCCTCGCGGCGCCGGCCCGGCCGGTTCCGCCGCCGGACGCCTCCCGGCCGGACGTTTCC
>JAISDM010000017.1 GCA_031264885.1 Peptococcaceae bacterium
CGCCGGACTGCGTTGTCGTCAGTCGCCATACCACTGCGGGTATGCCTCCTTCCTCCGCCTTGTCCGACGACGAAATTGCGGCGTGAAACTATCACATCTTATTATTTAACGAATCCTAAAGCTGAGAAGGTGCGCTTTGTGATTCGATTATTGAATGTGGCCGGCTCCCTGTGTTTACTTATTCTGCTGTCCCCACTGCTGCTGCTGGCAGCCGCCGCCGTCAAGGCGACGTCTCCCGGGCCGGTGATTTTTAAACAGCGGCGGATCGGGCGGCGGCGCAAAGAGTTTTTGATCTACAAATACCGCACCATGCGCGCGGACGCGCCTCAGGACGTGCCCACGCACTTGCTTCAGGATCCGGGGCGCCATATCACGCCGTTTGGCGTGTTTCTGCGCAAGACCAGTCTGGATGAACTGCCGCAGTTATGGAATATCCTGCGAGGCGACATGAATCTGGTGGGGCCGCGGCCCGCGCTGTACAATCAGGATGATTTGATCGCGCTGCGGGAGGAGTTCGGCATCCACGCCATCCGTCCCGGTTTAACCGGATGGGCGCAGATCAATGGCCGGGATGAGCTGCCCATTCCCGTGAAAGTGGAATACGACCGTTATTATCTGGAACACCGGTCCTTGGCGCTGGACTGCCGGATCATATGGAGAACCGTCAAACAGGTGCTGATGTCCAAAGGCGTCGTGGAGGGCGCCGGCGAAACGAAGGAGTAAGAGAATAAAAAGAACCCCCGTCAAAGATGGACGCGGCGCGCGTCCGTCTTTGACGGGGGGTTCTTGTCGATTTATTATTTCTTCAGGTGATCGGCCAGAGGCGGCGCGTAAGCCCAGATGATCTTGAAGGGCTCGTCGCCGGTGTTGATGACCTCATGCTCTACACCCAGCGGGGAGAAGAAAGCGGTGCCGGGAACCAGGTCGTACTCTTCGCCGCCCATAATCAGTTTGGCTTTGCCGGATACGAGGAACATCGCTTCTTCGTTCTCGTCATGCTTATGCAGGGGAATCTTGCTTCCGGGCTCCGTGATGTTGCAGCCCATGGAAATCTGCTTCGCGCCCACCGTGAACTCGCTCAGCAACGTCTTGGATACGCGCGGGGGATCCTTCTTGGTCCCTTCAATTTCAGTTTCGTGTACTGTTATTTTCCTTTTCTCGCTCATGATAAAAAACCCCTTTCAAAAATAAACGAATTAGAAAGCATTAGTATCATCATAACAACGATTGGGAAGCATGTCAATATTCCGACAAAAAATCTCTGCGATTCGTATTTTCATATTTTCGTATTTTGGCTTTGCTAAAGCACATTTTTATTGTACTATATAGGTACACATATATAGGGACACATCAACGAAACGGAGGAATCAAGCTATGCGGTATCAGGCGAAAGAAAGCGACATACTGTTAACAGTGCGGGATTTTGAAACGATTTGCGAATATATTGACGTCAACAGGCCGCTGCTTACTCAGAAGGAAGATCTGTCCACGAAAGCATGCTTTGAACTGAATGAACGAATGGCTTACCCGAGATCCAACGCTAAAAGAACAGATCGCATGGGCAGATACGCGACGGTGCGCCTCTACTTTCAAACCGCGATGTCCGCCGGTCTTCTTGAGTCATACCATATGAAAGCGGGAAAAATCGCCGTCGCGTTATCGGAGAATTATGAAATTTTTAAACAAATGAACAGTTATTCCAAGTATTTGTTCATTTTTCTGTCATGGATGCTTTACGCGAACATTGCGGAATTCTATGAAAAGGACATATTCATGCCACTGCTGGGCGTCGGGATCATTGACGACGTTATCGCGGAGATCGGCCAGCAAACCGAATTCGATTGGATACAGCACGACAGAAACCTCTTTAATCTTTCTCTCCTCAATCAGCCCCTCCAGGTGTTGATGCGCGGATGTTTCAATTTTTTATGCCACCTCAGAGATTTCGGGTTGCTGGCGTTTGACTTCGAGGATTTGGACGACGTGCGGAGAATGATCATTACGCGGTTCGGCGCGGCGCTTTCCGCCGCGTGCGATTCCCGGAAATTCAGATGGGTCAACAAATTTGAAGAGGATGGAATTTACGGAGACTATCGCGAAGAAGACGACGACGAAGATGAATACGACGAAGAATATTATGAAGAATACGACGAAGGTGACGAAGGTGACGAAGGTGACGAAGATTATGAGGATATACTCGAAGAAGAGGAAGAGGAACATTTGGCAATGGTCGCCCGAGTGATGAGTTTTAGACAGAACCCGCCCGGATCGGAGGGCTTTTTTGACCCGTTTCTGTCCTGCTTCCCGGAAGGCGCAATTGACGCCGCCGCCCTGAATCGTCTGCTCTTTCCCCATTCCCTTCCCTGAGGAAACACAGCGTAATATCGCGTATGAATTCAATGAAGAACAATAAACCCACAGACGGAGGTTAGTTAGGACTAGTTCAACAATAACTTGCGCTTCTCGCTTGCCCTTTTGCTGTTTTCGGACGGCCTGGGGCGGCAGAATGCCGCCCCACCGTTCGCGTTTCGCTAAATCACGCGCCGCTTTCGATGAACCGCTGGAGGATCGCCGCGGCTTCGGCCCGTGTGGCCGCGCCGCCGGGAACCAGGGTGGTTTCGGTGCGCCCGGACAGTAAGCCTGTGGCGTTTGCCCATCCGACCGCCTCAACCGCCCAGCCGGATACCTCGCCCGCGTCGGCGTAGCCTGCCAGATCAGCGGTTTGGCTCACGTCACGGCCTCTCAGCTTCGCGTAGCGGCAGAGGATGACCGCGAATTCTTCCCGTGTGATATCATCCGTCATGTTGGCGCCGTCGGTGATCCCGTTGGCGACGCCCCAATCCACCGAACCCGAGTACCAGGTATCGCCGGCACTTGTGACGGCGCCTGCCTCCCTGGCCAGAATGGTCACCAGCATAGCGCGGGTCAGGTTCGTCTTGGGGGAGAAGGTATTCTCTCCCGTGCCTGAGATCAGACCGTTGGAGCGGCTGTATCTGACCGCCCGGTAGAACCAGTCCTCCTTCGCTGTGTCGGTGAAGGGACTGATCCACTCGGAGACGACGAACCTGGAGAAATGAGTGGTGGCAAAGAGCATCGCGCCTGTGGCCGGGTTGAATCTGGCCCCTTTGATCTCTTGAAGGCTGCCGCCGCCGTTCACGCTGTAGACGGTGAGCAGGTCGTAGTCGCCGGACCGGACAGAGGGTTCGGGGGTATACGGCAGAGATACCGTGACCGCGCCGCCAAATTC
>JAISDM010000021.1 GCA_031264885.1 Peptococcaceae bacterium
TGAACGCGGAGTCGCCGATATATTCAAGCTGCGATCCCTCCTCGAAAACAACACGCTCGAACCGGCAGCCGTAGAATGCGCGCGCCTCAAGCCGGCGTAAACCGGATGGGATCACAATCCCCTCAATTTGCGCCCCGGCGAAAGGGCCCGGATTGTCGGACCAGTAGTTCGGCTCCGTGACGCTGTCGTTGTCGTAGCCGACGACGCGCACGGTCTCGGGGATGACAAAACTTTCATCGTACCCACCCGCGCCCATCCCGAACAGTTCGGAACCCAGGCGGGTGATGATAAAGCCCTCATTCTGTATAGCCTCAAACGCCTGGGATATCTCCTCCCATGAAGAACCGTAAGCAATATTGTCGACCGTGACGGTATTCCTGTCGGCGCCTTCGATCTCTCTCCAATCTTCGTTCATTTTAAACGCCGCCACGCCTGCGGTTTTTTTGCCGGTCGTCGAGATAAACGCCGCGGGCGGAAATCATCTCATGGTGGAGGAAACTCACCAAGGAATCGGGCGTGGACATTTCGATTCTCGACATGCCCATCCTCGACACCCGGCAGGGCAAAGACCTTACAGGAACCCTCATCGCCGACATCGTTCTCGGTTTGCTCTCTTACGTAGCTCAGCGGGAGCGGGAAAACATCCGCGAGCGTCAGACCGAAGGGATCGCGGCGGCCAGAGCGCGCGGCGTCCGTTTCGGGCGAAGGGAAAAGGCGCCGCCCCATGATTTCGACGACCTCCGCCGCCGCTGGCAAGCCGGGGAATTTACGGCCGAAGCCTTCGCCTCCCGCTGCGGCGTCTGCCGCGCCACGCTGTTCAAATGGCTGAAAGTCAATCAATGTATACTTTAATGAATACATACCATCGGATCGCGGCGAGCGCCGCCTCTGAAACTTTTTATACCTGTGCGGTTAGGTGTTGCTGTACAGAGGGTCAATAGATAACACATCCATCGCCCTTAATCGGAGAGAATGCTCCGCATTCTTGCAAGTATTGGTGTTGGAGAGGCTTTTGATCGCGACAAAGTTACTGTCCGGTGGTTGCATGCTTGACCACTGGACTAGACAGTAACAATTTGAAATCAATAACTTATGCTGTTTTGTCTTTAGGGAAGGCAAAGGAGATCGTGTTTTTGTAAAGCCACCTATCCGCCTCGTTGTTCAGGATAACCATGTTTATAGCGGCGAGCGCCCCGCTGCCATCACGAGACCAGCTCATCCCATTATGTTTCTGCCTTTGAGCGACAAGCATATCATTGGCTTTCTCTACGCGATTGCTGGAATTGCGCAATCCTAGGCTCTTCCTTAAAGCATAGCAGGCAATCTGAGGTTTCTTTCTATCAAGATAGCTTGTCAGTTCATCAAACCATTTGGTACTCTTGATGAATTGCGAAGATAGTCCTTTTAGGAAGGCTATAGATTCATCAACATTGCCCACCCAGAGCATTCGGAGGAGGGTCTGTATAATCATTTTCTTCTCATCTTTGTTGCCTTTAATAGAGGAACTAATCAGCTCCTTGCACTTCTTCTTCAAGTGATACCAGTCTAATATTACCGTGTGTTCACAAAAGGGGAAACACGCCTCTATGTATGAGAGGATATTCTTTGCGCCATCGGCTAAGAATACAAGCTTGCGCTTATCCATCAGGTTGTTATTGAGCAGGAAAGCCAGCAGGATTGCGAACGCTTCTCTCATACTGACAGCCGTGAGAAAATATGCCTTGCCATCTGCTTGTACATGGATGACCGTGTTTTCAACATAATGCCCGTCTTTTGTGCCGCCGTCTTTGCGGGTGTTTTTCTGCTGCTTCACCCCAATGTCGTCAATGGATATGTAGCAGCATTTGGATGCGGACGGTTCCACCGCATCCACAAGTTCCTGCCGTTTGATTTGGGCATCGCATTCCCTCTGTGAATTGATTTCCTCGACCACCGCGCGAACCTTCTGCAGATGCTCTGCATCGTCAGCGCCGCTTATCCGCTCCCCGGGTTTCAGGACATTTTCCGGGATGGCGGCATCATCCAACGGCGTGAGTGTTTCGGCGTCAAACCAGTTTTCTTTCAGGATTTCCCCGGCCATGCCTTTCACATGGCCGCTGATTTTGCTGCCATAGGTCTCCATGAAATCAGCCAGTGTGCGCAGCTTGATCTCCTTGCCAAAACCCCTGTGTAGGCAAGCGTTCATCGCGTCTGCGGCGCGACGGTAGCTGATTTCGCTGCAGAACATCACCGCCATCTGTGTGTATGAGTAGCTCCAGAGCCGCTCCTTAGGCTTCAACACTGCTGTCAGTTCGTATAAGTTTTCCACACGAAGCCGCCCCAGCTCGGACTCGACTTCGCAAGGGCGACAGTTTAAGGCATCATGCCGTTTTTTTTAGACACGTCGCCCAGATATTCCTCCGTTATTGCTTCTCCGATTTTGTTTCTTGCTTCAAGAGTTGCTTTCTCAAATGCATCGAAAGAAGCGAGAAACCCTTCTTTTGTGGTTGTGTCGAAATCGTCAGGCGCCGGGATTCCGCCAGCAGCCTCAACGGACTTTTCGATTACATTTCCGTCAGTGGTTGTGATACGCGCGATAAATTCCAATTTGGCTTTTTTCATCAGCTTCATCTCGATTCAGCTTGTCGCTTCCTAGCATTATATTCTTCTTGACTACAAATTGCCTTTTCAAGGATGTCGGCAGGGTTTCCCTTGTTGAAAGCAGCTTTCAAATAAGGGAGTCTGCCTGATGTGATGAATCCGAACGAAAGAATGGTTTTATGAGAAGGCCGCCCGCCCTGCCTGTAGGATTCTACAAGTGAGCAATAGTACCCGTCCCTATTCCCCCGGTTGTCTGGGACTGCATGGACAAACATGAATCAAGCCTCCTTTCTTACCTACAATATATCAATAAATTACTTGTTAATCAAGATATTTAATTAAATATTCTAACCTACATAATGGATATAGAAAAATGCGCTATTCATAGCATGGTTCGCAATGATAGCGCACATGGATCGCGGCAAGGATGCCTTCTTTTGCCTTCCCTATGGATCAAACCGATAAGTTACTGATATCCAAACTGTTATTGTCTATGTGGCGTATTTTCCAGATGGCTGGATGACTGTGACGCACACCGGAACACCGATGTCTCGGCGCGGTCGGCGGAACTCCGGCGCTCCCAGTAGCGCACGCATCCGGTGGTTCCATAATACCGTTATGACTGTCAAGCAGTTCAGCGTCCACTGGGCAGCAACTTTTCCTTGCCATCAAAGCCTCTCCAACACCAATACTTGCAAGAATGCGGAGCATTCTCTCCGATTAAGGGCGATGGATGTGTTATCTATTGACCCTCTGTACAGCAACACCTAACCGCACAGGTATAACTTTTTTTGACCGACACCCCCAAAAAAACAGCATCCGTTACGAATATCTGTAACACATACACGCATACGGTCAAAAACCTAACGGAGAACATAAAAAAACGGCGGCGCGAACCCCCGTATGAGGATTCACGCCGCCGCGGCCGGCAGTCTATTTAAGTGTACTATAATGAACTGCGTTCACTCTTTACAGTATAGCAAAAAAATTGCGCTCTGTGTAGTAGGGCGCTGAAAAAATTACTGTTGACTGTTCAACTATTTCGCTTCTACTAACAGTGTGCGGATAGGCGCGAAAATGCTCGCCGCATACCGGAGCGGGGTATAAAAAATGGCTTGACAAATTTTCGCCGCATACCGGAGCGGGGTATAAAAAATGGCTTGAAAATTGTGCCCCCCGCCGTTGGTCGGCGGGGGGGTTTCTGTTTGAAAGGCGGCGTGAATGGACGAAAGTGATATTAACCCAGGCTACGTCTACCACATCAAAGATTCATACTTTGACGCGGCGAAAGACGATAAGCTTATACGAAACCATGAGGGCGGCTCGTATCGTCCCACTTATTTTTGCGTCGCAGATCAAAAAACGGGTTTATTATGGGTTATTCCTATGAGTAGTCGGGCAGAGAAATACAAGACACACATGCAAAAGGATATTGACCGCTATGGCAAATGCTTAAAAATTGTTATGGGCGAATACGCGAATGTCAACGCCGTTTTTCTGCTTCAAAATATGTTTCCCATTCTGCCGAAATATATAGATCATATTCATTTGGTAAAGCAAAATCCTGTGCCTGTCAACACGCGCTTGCAGGCAATCATTGGCAGCAATTTTCGGGAATTGCTGCGATTACACCGTAGAGGAATTAAAATTATTTTCCCGGATATCACGCGTCTTGAAAGATTGATGTTGGACGAACTGGCAGCCTCACGGTGAACCGGCAGCCGCCGCCCGGGCAGTTTTCCGCCGATACGGTCCCCCCGTGGGCCTCTACCACGCTTTTGACAATGGCCAGGCCGACGCCCGCGCCGCCTGTGCCGCGGTTGCGGGATTTGTCCGCCCGGTAGAACCGCTCGAAGATGTACGGCAGTTCCGCTTCGGGCACGCCGGGGCCGGTGTCCTCAATGACGAACAGCGCCGCGTCCGGGGTCTCCCGGACGAGGATGCTGACTTCTCCGTCCTCCGGCGTATATTTGATCGCGTTGGAAACCAGGTTGCTGACTACGCCGCCGATCCTGTCCTTATCGGCGTACGCCACAGGCGCCGCGCCGTCCGGGGTTTTGATCTCAAGCCGCAAGCGTTTGTTCGCGAATTCCGCCGCGAAGTTATCGCACACCGTTTGTGTTAGTTCGTATAAACTCACCGGAGCCTTGACCAAGGTCAAATGATCGTTCTCCGCCCGCTCCAGCCGCTCTAAGTCCTCCACCATTTTGCCCAGCCGCAGGATCTCCTCGTGACAGCTTTTCAGTCGCTCCGGCGTGGGTTCCCAGACCCGCTCTATCATCGCTTCCAAATGTGAGCCGAGAGTGGTCAGCGGCGTGCGGAGTTCGTGGGCCACATCGGCGGTCAGCTGCTTCCGCAGCTGTTTTTGTCTGGCCAAAGCCTCCGCCAGGTGATTGATGGCGGATACGAGACCGCGGAGTTCCCGTGTCTTGGTTTGGCTTTCAAACTGGATGTCATAATGACCGGAGGCGATTTGCAGCGCCACGTCCACCGTTCTGCGAATGGGCCGCGCGATGCGCCTCGCGAGAAACCAGCCCGCTACAAAGGAAAACGCCAGGGATAAGGCGCCCGCCGCCAGCAAAATCAGATTTAACGAGGACAGAAACGTGAAGTCGCTCTCGCTGAAAAAAAACGGCCCGTAATATTTGACGGAGGCGGAACCGATTTTTTGACCGCTCTGGGTCAGATCATAATCCAAGGTCTCAAAATCGCCGGACGCGCCATGGGCCGCCATCCGCCGCGATATCTCCCCGACGACCTGTTGGCACTGGGCCATATCGTGACTCTCCGCGTCCCACACGGCGGCGCCCCTGGCGCCGTATATTTTCAGGATATAGCCGTCGTAGAGGGAATACATGCTGAGGGCGTGAATCGCGGGCAAATCCCATTCGTTTGTCAGACCGTTATAATACTGACTGACATTATCCGCGATGGTTTCCGCCCGCAGCCTTTGCCGCTCCGTCACATAAGCCTCGAACTGCCTGTGGATCAAGGTGTTCGACATAAAACTGATCAGCGCCACCGTAACCAGCACGACGACTACGATGGCCAGTGAAAGCTGCGTCCGTAAGGCGCGCGTTTTATTCACCCCCGAACTTATATCCGAGTCCGTGAACCGTCAGAACATAATCCGGATCCTTGGAGTCGTCCTCTATTTTCTGCCGCAGGTTTTTGATATGATTGTCAACGGCGCGGTCATATCCGTCAAACTCATCGCCGAAGGCGGCGTCGATGAGCTGCGCCCGGGTACACACCTTGCCCGGATATTTCATCAGCGCCGCCAGCAGCCGCATCTCGCTGGGCGTGAGCGCTGCCTCCCTGCCTTTCTTTTTAACGGTGTTTTTCTCAAAATCCACCGTCAGATCACCGCCGCGAAAGCTGTTTTTGGCCACAAGAGGCGTCAGATCGTCCGATGCCCGTCTTATGGCGGCCTCCGCCCTGGCCCCCAATTCTTTCAAGGAAAACGGCTTGCGGATGTAGTCGTCCGCGCCCAATCCCAGCCCTTCCAGGAGGTTTTCCTCTTCAACCTTCGCGGTGAGCATGATGACCGGCGCCCGGGAGCTTCTGCGGATCCTCCGGCAGACCTCCTCCCCGGGCATATCGGGCAGCATCAAATCCAGAAGAACCAAGGCGATGTTCTCCCGGTCGAATATGGCGAGGGCCTCTTCGCCGCCAGCCGCGGGAAAAACCCTATAGCCGCGGCTTTCCATAAAAGAGGCCACAACCTCCAGTATCTTAGGCTCATCCTCCACCGCGAGGATGTTTTTCCGTTCCGGCGTCATGGCGGCCCGCCCTCAGGAAACAACGGTGTAGCCGGTGGCGTTAATGGCCTCGATGATCTCCGCCGAAGACACCTGGCCGGTGTCATACTCCGCGACACATTCCTTCTTGCGCTTACTGGCCTTCACCTTTCGGACGCCGGACAATTTGCGCACCGCGTCCTGGATCGCGATTTCGCAATGACCGCAGCTCATGCCTTCAACGCGCAGCACAATTTTTTCCATTTTTGTGATCCTCCTTTTTTGCCCCGTTTTTTCTATTTCAGATCAAAAGGTTTGAGCAGCTTATCCACTTCCGCGGGCTTGCCGTCCACATCCACAGACACTTTCGCGAAGGCCCAGCCCTCCACCGCGCTCACGTCTGTCCCCGCGTCCATAAAGGGCTGCGGATCCAGAACGAACACGATGTCCTTATCGTTTGCGGCCATATCCTTTGCCCACTCAAACATATTGCCGCCGCCCAAGTCGATATTATAGTGGCCCAGCGCCGCGTGGTAGCCGACGGCGGCCCGGTATTTGCCGGCAAGCTGCTCAAAAGAGGCCAGAGGCGTGGGATCGCCGCTGTAGGCGAGTTCGTCGTCGCCCAGCTTCCTGCCCGCCATGAGCATATGACCGTAAAAAATCACACCCTCCGGCAGTTTGCCGGTATCGAGTCCGGCGTCGATGAATGGCTGCGCGTCCAGCTCCAGCATCACGTCATGGAGAGGGCTCTTGCTGTAATCCTCGCTCCAGATGAAACGCGCGGCGCCGTCCGGGGCCGTCAGCGACCAGCCCCCGTTTGCCTCGTCGGGCGCCACACCGTCCGCCGCCGCGTCCAGCATCGCGCCGAAGGAGGAGACGGCTTCCTTGCCGACCACATCCAGCGCGTCCAGCCCGGAACACGCAGCCGCGGCGAAAAGCAAGGACGCAACGCAAAGCAAAGGTACGGTTTGAATCAAAATTTTTCTCATAATACAGTCATCCCTTCATTAGAAAACCACGAAACTCAATTCGTAATTTAGCATGATTTAGCGAAACGCGTCTGAGCGGTCATGATCGGACAACCTCGGGCGGGCGGCAGGATGCCGCCCCTACAGACGCCTCATTCACAGAACCGTAGGGGCGGCATTCTGCCGCCCGACTTTGGCTAGCCCTCTGACACGAATTCGATGCCGGTATCCCTCCCGGTCACTGCCTTAAACCGTTTCAGGCGCAGAGCGTTGGTCAAAACAGATACCGAACTCAGGCTCATGGCCGCCGCCGCGAAGATGGGGTTCAGCAGCGGCCCGCCGAAGAGGTACAGCACCCCCGCCGCGATGGGAATCCCGACGACATTGTAGCCAAACGCCCAAAACAGATTCTGCTTGATGTTGCGAATGGTGCGCTTGCTGAGGTGAATGGCCGTGGAAACATCCGTCAGATCACTGCGCATCAGCACAATATCCGCCGACTCCATGGCCACGTCCGTACCGGAGCCGATGGCGATGCCCACATCGGCCTGAGCCAGCGCGGGCGCGTCGTTGATGCCGTCGCCCACCATAGCCACCTTGCGGCCCTCCCCCTGGAGCTTCTTGACCTCATTGGATTTATCCTGAGGCAGCACCTCGGCGACTACCCGGTCAATGCCGGCCTGTCTGGCGATGGCTGCGGCGGTTTTCTTGTTATCGCCGGTAATCATGGCCACCTCAATGCCCATGTTATGCAGGCTCTCGATGGCCGTTTTGCTGGACGCCTTCATTACGTCGGCTACGGCGACGATACCCGCCAGCTTCCCGTCAACGGCCACATACATAGGGGTTTTGCCCTCTTCGGCCAACTGGTCGGACTCGGCTTCCAGCGCCGTAAGATCAATGCTCCGTTCATCCATCAGCTTCCGGTTGCCGGCCAGAACCGTCTGTCCGCCGATTTGCGCCTCAATGCCGCGTCCGGTCATGGAATTAAAACCGTCCGCCTTCAAAAGCTCCATGCCATAATCCTGCGCTTCCGCCACGATCGCCTGTCCCAGCGGGTGTTCCGAGCCTTTCTCAGCCGAAGCCGTGATTTGCAGGAGCTTGCCGGGGATCCCGTCTCCCACGGTCAAAACATCCGTGACGGCCGGCTTGCCTTCGGTGATGGTGCCGGTTTTGTCAAATATGATGGTGTTGATCTTATGGGCCGTTTCCAGCGCCTCGCCGCCCTTGATGAGAATGCCGTTTTCCGCGCCCTTGCCCGTGCCCACCATAATGGCTGTGGGCGTGGCGAGACCCAGCGCGCAGGGGCAGGCGATCACCAGCACCGATATAAAAACGGTGAGGGCGAACTCCAGATCCCGGGTCCCCGCGAACCAGGCGATGCCCGCGGCTGTGGCTATGGCGCATACGATGGGCACGAAGTAACCGGAAACGACGTCGGCCAATTGAGCGATGGGCGCCTTAGTACCCTGAGCGTCCTCCACCAGCTTGATGATCTGCGCCAGCACCGTGTCGGCGCCGATTTTTTCCGCCCGGAACCGAATCGCGCCGGTGGTGTTCAGTGACGCGGTATAAACCGGATCGCCCGCTTTCTTATCCACAGGCATGCTCTCGCCGGTGAGCATGCTCTCGTCAATGGCGGTATGACCCTCCAGCACCGTTCCGTCTACCGGGATTTTCGCGCCGGGTTTCACCGCCACCACGTCGCCGATCTCCACCTCGTCGATGGGGACTTCTTTTTCATCGCCGTCCTGAATGATAATCGCCGTTTTTGGCGCGAGCCCCATGAGCTTCTTGATGGCTTCGGAGGTTCTGCCCTTTGAGACGGCTTCCAGGGATTTGCCGAACAAAATTAAAGTGATGATCACCCCGGCCGACTCAAAGTAAAGGGATTCCACGGCGCCGAACTGTCCGTTCATGATCTGCCAGGTGTTCCAGACGCTGTACAATATGGCGGCGCCGGTGCCTATGGCGATCAGGGAATCCATATTCGGGCTGCGCTGAATCAGCGCCTTGAACCCCACAGTGTAGAACCGGTAGCCGACGCCCGCCACGGGGATCACCAAAAGCAGCTCCGTCAGCGCGTAAATCAGCGGATAATTCATAGGATCCAGTCCCGATGGGAACGGAAGCCGGACAAAGGTGATCATCGGCGCCATGGCGATATACAAAAGCGGCAGACTGAACAGAGCGGATACGGCAAACTTGGTCCACAGGGTTCGTATCTCTTTTTGTTTGCGCGCCCGGTCTTCGTCGGCGGCGTCGGTTTTGGATATCTCCAGCGCTTTGTAACCGGCTTTTTCGATGGCGGCCCGGATGGCCGATACGCGGATCGTCCGCGGTTCGTATGTGACCGTGGCCTTCTCGGTGGCAAGATTCACCGAAGCGCCGGTCACGCCTTCCAGTTTTTTGACCGCTTTTTCCACGCGCTGGGCGCAAGCCGCGCAGGTCATGCCGCCGATGGGAATGGTCACCTTGGCGTCATCGGTCTTCTCCGCTGCCTCGTAGCCGATTTTTTGAACGGCCGCCTTAATCGTGGACAGCGGCAGGCTCTCGGCGTCAAATTCCACGAACAGCTTCTCGCTGGCAAGATTCACGTTGGCCTGACCGACGCCGGCGAGCTTGCGCACCGTCCGTTCAATGCGCTGGGCGCAGGCCGCGCAGGTCATGCCCCGGATACTCAATACCTGACTTTCCATTTGCGGTCACCTCTCATCATTCCTGACTTGTCCCGGAACCCATTTCAATTGCTGTTGACATCCGGAACTCCGTATGCTATCATTTTATCCAATAGGATCATAATTTCAAGTACGCACTTTAATGTGCCATACTATCCAAAAAGTGACTGCCCAGAAAGGAAACGGCCATGAATTGTGATTATACCGGCGGCTGTCCCGTCGACGCCACACTGCACCTCATCGGCGGGAAATACAAATCTTTGATCCTCTGGCACCTGACAGACGGCGCGCTGCGCTACGGAGCGCTCCAAAAGCTGATTCCGCAGGCGACGCCCAAGATGCTCACCCAGCAGCTCAGAGAGCTTGAGGGCGACCGCCTGTTATCCCGCCAAGTCTATCCGGTCGTGCCCCCCAAGGTAGAATACGCGCTGACGGATCTGGGCAAAAGCCTGATGCCCATTTTGACCGCCATGTACAATTGGGGCGCCGGATACATGCGGGACAACGGCAAGGAAATCGGATGCTCCATGACTGCGGCCGCGCATTAGATGGCGCCTCCCGTCAATATTCCGTTTTCCAATTCGCGAAGATGTCCTTCGACTCCTTCAAAAAATCGTATGAAATCGTGATGGTTTCGTCCGTCACGGTTTTGTTGTCCGCAAAACTAGGCACCGGGTTGCAGCCGCCGGACTGTACCTCCACCTGATCCCTGCGGATGCGGTTGCCGCAGTTCTGACACACCAGCACATCCCCGCTCTGCTCATAATAGCCCCTGCCCGAATCGTAGCACACCTGACAGGTGTTGAAAGCGGTGCGGACCGTTCCGTCCGGGGCCTCCGCCGCAATGACCTCCAATTGCGTCCCGTCTATCTCCACCGGGTAAAACTTCGCGGCTTCGGATATTTCCGCGACAGAAATCACCAAATCGCCGTCCGTGACCACCGGAACCGCGCCTCCGCCCGCGGCGCCTGAATCCGCCGCGGCGCGCCCGCCGCCTTCACCGTTTCTGGCGCTTCTAAGCACAAAGATAGCGGCGGCAAAAGCGATCACGATGAGTACGACCGCAACCGCCTGAAGCCTTTGCTTATCCGGCGCTTTTTTATTCTGTGTCCCGGCGGGCGGCGTCCTCTGATTCTGCCCGGCGGACGGTTTCACCTTGTCCGGAAACGCCCTTCTATTCAAAGATTGATTTTTCTTTATCCGCGACATGTGGCATCCTCCCGAATCCTTATTCTTCCGCGATTCGTCGTAAGGGCGGCAGAATGCCGCCCTTACGGTACCGTGAATGATGCGTCTGTAGGGGCGGCATCCTGCCGCCCGGGTCCGTCTTTGACAGACGCTCATCATCAAAGTCTGAATCCTTATTCTTCATCCGGCGCGCCCGGCAGTTTTTCCCGGGAATCCCGCCGGCCGTCCGGCTTTTTATCTCCGCCGCGCATAAAGAACAACGCGCCTAGAATGGCGGCCGCCGGAAGCACGCAATGCCAATGAGTCAGCAAAAATTCCATTTTTCACACCCCTTTTTCATCCAAGGCGCGCCCGTTAGTGGCAGCCCCTTGACCCACCGCTTTCAAAAAACTCCGGCGGATATCTGAGCGTCTCGTAATCCGCCACTTCGGCGCGAATCGCTTCCGCGTCCGCCGCCTCCAAATCCGCCACCACCTTGACGTAGCCATAATAGAGGCTGTCCCCGTTGGAGAACGCGAAATCCTCGGTGGGGAACAGATAAATGGGATTCGCCCCCTCGTCCAGGTCGATCCGCGTCCTGTAACTGGGCGCCAGCAGGGTAAAATTATTGTTGTACGCCGATGTGTTATCAATGGTCCACTCCACGTCTATGCCCGCCTGAACCACCACGACCGCGGGCTCGTAACCGCCGTCCGTGAGATGGATGGTCACACGTTGAATGTCATATTCCGTCCCGTCCCCCGGGTCAACCGTTCCAAATTCAGCCACCGCCAGAGTGTCCGTGGGAATATCCACGTTCGCCGGAACCGGCGCCGATTCGGACAGGGAATCGCCTCCGAAGCCAAAAGGCGCTTCCGGCTCCCTTCCCCCCGGCGCGGCGGGATCCCCAGGGTTCCCGTAATCCCCGGAATCCCCGTATGAATCCCCCGCGGAATCCCTTCCTTCTGCCGTGCCGTCCGCCAGCCCGTCCGCCGCCCCTTCCTCCGTCACCGTAATGGACCCGCGTATCATCCCCATCCAGCAGCTATAAGGGAATCTGCCCGCCGAATCAGGCGTGAACTCAATGATATTTTCACCGTAAGTGAATTGATGCTCGATATCATATTCCGGAATAAAAATCCTGTTATTGCAGCCGTTGATGCTCCCCTGAGGCGCGTTGACCGTCCACCTCACAGGCGTGTCGGCCTGGACGGTGATCGCTGGATAGCGCCCCGGCTGGAGCGTGCTGTTCACGATTTGATACCCGTCCTCAACGAGTATTTCGGAAGCGTTGGCCACGCCGCTTCCCCCGGATCCGAACCCTGAGCCGAAAGAGAATCCCGACAAGTTCCAGCCCTGGGTAAACATCGACAACCCCAGCAGCACCACCAGCCCCGCGCCCACCGTCGTCACTTTGCCCGCGAACCTCTTGCTGAGTACGGAACTCAGCGCGCCGAGCCCAAACATCAGCGGCGCCGTGCCGAGCGAAAACAGAAACATGGACAAAGCGCCGGCCGCGGGGTTCCCTGTGGACAAAGCGAAGATTTGCATGGCCTGCAAAGGGCCGCACGGCATGAGACCGTTGAGCAGCCCCACAATCAGCGGACTCTTGGACCTGCCCTTTTCACCGTCGATTTTCCGGGCAAAAGCCTTAGGCGCCCTGGGCATGAACCGGCGCAGTCCGGGAAACAGATTCAACATATTGAGCCCCATGACCACCATAAACGCGCCCGCGATTAACTGAACCGCGCCGCGGAACATTCCCGTCAGACTGACTGCCGAACCCAGCGCGCCCACGATCCCGCCGACGGCCGTATAAGAAATCACACGGCCCAGATTATAAAGAAGGCTCGGGCGCAGCGTCCCGTTCCGATCCGCCGTCCGCGGCACGCACTGAGACAGATTGATGCCCCCGCACATGGCCACACAGTGAACCGAAGTCAGAAGCCCAATGACAAACAGCATCCCATAACTCGTATTCGCCCCCGCCGTGGGAAAAATGTTGAAAATACCGGAGAAACCCAACTGGTTGAGAAGCATAAACGCGGCAAAGATGATGATCAGAACACCGGCCGCCTGATTGCCGGCGGCCGCGGCCCGCCGATCCCCCAGCGCCTCATAACCCAGCCCTTCGATCAGCGCCTCAATCTCCCCCAGCGTGATGATGTCCGCGTCATAGGCGACAGAAGCGGCGCCGTCGTTGTAGCTTACCTCCGCCGACTCAACGCCCGCCGTGTTCCGCAGCTTATTCTCAATCCTGTTTTGGCAGTTCACACAAGTCATCCCGCCAATACGCAGCCTCTTCGTCCTCAATCCCGACTCCATAGCCGCCTCCTTTTCCTCATTAAAAGCTAAGTTCTCAAAGCTAAATTCTCCGAACTGAGTTCCAATTCCTGTCTGAAGTCAGTTTACCACAGAAATGTATGGATTTTATAACGAAAAAGGCAGGGATTTTTTTCTCAGCGAAAAAAATCCCTGCCTCCGGCGTCATACCCCGTCATTGCGATTCGTAATTTGGAAATCCGCGTCCGCCAAAGACGGGCGGCAGAATGCCGCCCCTACAGACGCATCATCCTGCGGACCGCTTCCACGATGTCTTCCGTCTGGGGCGTCGCCTGCTTCTCCAGACCGGGCGTATGCGGGATGGGCATATCCAAGCCGGCCAGGCGGACAATCGGCGCCTTCAGGCGGCGATACGCCGGGCTTTCCGCCGCCCTGGCCGCCACCTCCGCCCCGAAGCCGCCGCTTTTGGGCGCTTCATGAACGATCATCAGCCGCCCGGTTTTCATCACCGATTGAACGATCAGCGCGTCGTCCAAAGGATGCAGAGTCCTGGGATCCACGATTTCCACACCGACGCCCTCTTTCTCCAGAACCGCCGCCGCTTCCA